>WJJU01000539.1 GCA_014729595.1 Chitinivibrionales bacterium | reverse complement strand
AGTGAGCGTTTGGTGCTTTTTATTATTGCCGCATATCTTAAGGAGGGAAACGATGTCGGAACTTAAGGGGGTTATTTTTGATTTGGACGGCGTGCTGGTGGTGACCGACAAATTTCACTATCAGGCTTGGAAAATGTTGGCGGATGAGCTGAAAATGGATTTCGACGAAGAAATCAATCACCAATTGCGGGGCGTCTCGCGTGAAGAAAGCCTGAAACGAATTTACCGCCACAATAAACGTGAACTTCCTTCACAGGAAGAATTTACGGCGCAGATGACGAAAAAGAACGAGAAATACAAAGAATTGATCGGTACCATGACGTCGGACGACATCCTTCCCGGCTCGATCGAATTGCTTACTTCGCTGCGTAAGGAGGGGATCAAATGCTCGATCGCTTCGGCGAGCAAGAATACCCCGCATGTTCTTAAAAATACCGATTTGGATCAATATGTTGACGCCGTGGCGGATGGAAATGAAGTGACGCATTCCAAACCGCATCCCGAGGTTTT
Source organism: Chitinivibrionales bacterium (assembly GCA_014729595.1). Classification (GTDB taxonomy): domain Bacteria; phylum Fibrobacterota; class Chitinivibrionia; order Chitinivibrionales; family WJMI01; genus WJJU01. The sequence continues at coordinate 17,043 of WJJU01000539.1, read as the reverse complement.
CCTTCTGGCCGCCAAAAAAATGGGGCTTCCGCCGGAGGAATGCATCGGGGTCGAAGATGCCGAATCGGGGGTTGAGGCGATACATAACGCCAAGATGGTAGCAGTGGGAATCGGCGAGCAGGGTAAAGCCGCGGAGTTAGTGGTGCAGTCGGTGAAGGAGCTCAGCGTCGAGAGGTTTCGTTCACTCCTTGGTTGATTTGCATTGCACCCACGGGTGATACTTTGCATGAATAAGAGCAAAACGTCCGGTTTTCTATCCGGGATAACAAAATTTGGGTAAATGGTGCCATGACCCGTTTCGGCCTTGACGAATTTCTTGAACATTTCCCTCGTGCACTTCACGGGAAGGAGCTGGGGGTGCTGTGTCACGCCGCGAGTGTGACATCAAGCTATGCTCACATTACGGAGGCTCTCTGGAAGCACCCCGACTGTCGCCTTAAGGCGGTACTTGGTCCACAGCACGGATTGTTCGGACAGACACAAGACAATATGGTCGAATGGAAGGGATATCGTCATCCTCGCTACGACATACCCGTATACAGCCTTTATGGAGAGACGCGCAAACCTCGGGCTTGCATGCTTGAAGGGCTGGATGCGCTGGTTATTGATCTTCAGGATGTCGGCGCTCGACCATACACCTATATCTGGACCGTAAAACTCTGCCTGGAGGCATGTGCGGAGTTGTCGGTGCCGGTATGGCTTCTCGATCGACCGAATCCAATTGGGGCGCTTGCCTTCGACGGTCCTCCGCTTGAGGAAGAATTCCATTCATTTGTCGGAGGCGCACCGATCCCCTTATGCCATCGAATGACAATGGGAGAAATGGCCCGGCTTATTCGGGATCTGTATGTGCCCGATGTGCAACTGACCGTTGTCCCGATGAAAGAATGGTGGCGGGATTCTCTTTGGTGCGAAACCGGATTGCCGTGGGTTTTACCCTCGCCGAACATGCCGACGCCGGATACGGCCCTCGTATACCCGGGCATGGTATTACTGGAGGCGACTAATCTTTCGGAGGGCCGTGGCACCACACGTCCGTTTGAACTGTTCGGCGCTCCTTATATCGACAGCGATCTTTTTCGAGATGCGCTGTATGACGGCGGTTTTTCCGGCTGCATTTTCCGTGAGCATCATTTTATACCCGCATTTCAGAAATGGGCGGGTGAATACTGTCATGGGATGCAGGTGCATGTCACGGCGCCGCGGCTTTTTGCTCCCGTCCGGACAGCCGCCATAATCATCGCCGCCGCGAAAGCTGCATCACAAGGCCGATTCGCATTTAATGATCCTCCCTACGAGTACGAGACTGAAAAGATGCCTTTCGACATACTCTCGGGAGGTAGCATTCTCAGGGAGAACCTTGAAGCGGATGGAGAGTGGAAAAAACTGTTTGAAAAATGGGCGGCGTATCATACCGAATTCGGCAAAGTCCTGAATGATTACGCGCTATATCCCGAGAGGCTTCCATGACGGGTTTCATTTTGGCCGCGGGATTCGGCACGCGCCTTCGACCGATCTCCGAACATATCCCCAAGGCATTGGTTCCCGTCGGCGGAACGCCGGCTTTGGGACGTCATGTTCAAAATTTCAACAAAGCCGGCATCAGTCGCCTATGTGCCAATACGCACTATCTGAGCGATAGTGTAGAGTCCTTCCGTGATGCGTTTGCAGCATCATTGCGCCTGTTCCACGAAACGGAGGCAATACGTGGCACTGGTGGAGCACTCGATGGTGCGCGAGCGTTTTTGGCCCAGGACGATGCCTTTTGCGTGTGCAATGTCGACATTATTTCAACTATTGATATTGCCCACGCGATCGGTCGTTTTCTTGAAGGAGGTGCGGATTGCAGTTTGATCGCCGCGCCGACCCAAGGCCGTGGAACGATTCTGTTCGATTCACTCAACGGTCGATATGCCGGTACACCGCATGAATGCGCGGCGGGCGGGGAGCTTACCGGTGCTGACTATATCGGTATGGCATTATACCGTCGTCGTTTTCTCGATGTGGTGCGCGATGACGATTTTTCGATTCTACCGGTTTGGCGTCGAGCTTTGGAGAAAGGGCTTGAAGTTACCGTAATGGTGGTGCCAGATTTGTATTGGTACGACATCGGAACGCCACGCTCCCTTGCCCAAATACATTTTGATATACTATCCGGACGATTCTCTTTGCCGATCCCCGCTCACATGGTGGTGGATACGGAACGAAGATGCGGCCGACCGGCAAGCTTATCTCCGGAAATTACGGCTCGACTCGGAAAGGATGTATGGACGGAATCGACGCGCATCGATCCCCGGGCCTATTTGGAGCGAGTAGTCGTTTTCGCAGACACCCCGGTCGAGAGGGGGCGCGTAACCGATGCTGTTGTCACCAAGTGGGGGATAGTCCCGATAGCCGATTAGTACCTGAATTCGTCTGGAACCGCCGTCGATAATCCATTCCCGGTCGCCGAAACCCCTGAATCGCCCGGCGAGGGTGAGCGGGCAAAGAATAAAACAAGTCGCAACCGCATCTGTAATTGTAAGTATGTTTTCTTTGACACCGGCACAACTCAATTTTCTGAGTACGAATATAGCGGGGTTCGATCCTGAACAGTGGTTCGCCGAAGAGGCGGGGAGAGCCGGCTCGGATCGCCGATTCTTCAGGATCGGCCGTGCGAAGGCGCAAAGCGATTCGTATGTGCTTATCGTATGGGTCGCTACGGATCCGGATTGGAATCGTTTTTTAGATATTGCGCGCGGTGTATCGCGCAAGCTCGACGTACTGCCGGTTATCCATGCCGTCGATTCGCGTCATGGATTAATCCTCGAAGAAGATTTGGGTTCCATGACACTAAAACGAGTGTGTGCGGAGAGCGAAAAAGGAACTATTAAATCCGTTTATCGGCGTGTCTTGGAGGCGGCCGCACGCTGGCATGCTCTGGATGCCGGCGTTTCAGACGCCGTGGCCACTCGAGCCATGAACGAAAAAATGTACTTGTGGGAAAGCGGCTATTTTGCGAATCACTGTGTGCGCGATTATTTCGGCTGTGAGCGTATGCTCGACGGCGCATGGTTAAAAGAATGTCACGAATTGGCTGCTGAGGCCGCCAAACTTCCACGCGTCTGCATGCATCGCGATTTCCAGTCCGAGAATATTTTAGTCGTAAAGGATGGAATTCGGTTTGTAGATTTTCAAGGCGCCCGAATGGGTCCGGCCGAGTACGATCTTGCTTCGCTCTTGCTTGATCCGTACGTAGCTTTGGGCGACGAAGGGGCCGAAGCCGACTTATTGGATCATTACCGTGCCGTCAGCGGAAGACGAATAACCGCTCGCTCATTCCATGTTGCCGCCGTTCAGCGTCTTATGCAGGCTTTGGGCGCTTTTGCAAACCTTTCGCTTCACAAAGGGCGCGACTGGTATCGTCGGTATGTCCCAATAGGTCTGGAGCGTCTGGCTCGCATTCTCGACCGCGAAAACCATTTTCCAACTATCGCAAAAGTTGTTGATGAATGCCGTACGTATTTGAAGTGAGGTGTGCGCGGCGCCTTTTTGGGCGTTTCTTGGGGTGTACGCGCAAGTATCCCGGCGGAGGGGGGGGGCGGGGCAGTGAGTTGTTGTCTGAAAAGATCGCCATCGCCTCGGAGAAGCGCTGTTCGCACCCCGATCCGCTGAATGACTCCGTCCCGGAAGGCGCATGAAGATAGAGATTTACGAAAAAGGCATATTTCAAATAATACGGTTTAGCGGACCGGTCAAAGCAATTGCACAGCTCGAAGAACTACAGGCATTGATTGAGCTGTACCTGCGCCACGGTCGGGTCAACATCGCCGTTATTTTCACCGATACATCGTATTTGTATAGTGGAGCGATAGCGGTGCTGGTGCAGTGCTACAAAAAAACGAGCGAAAAAGGAGGGCGGCTTTGTATCGTGGAGCCTAACCGCGATCTTCTTGCACTCCTCGAACAAATGAACATACCCTCAGTCATCGATGTTTTTGATTCCGAAGACGCTCTGCCCACCTTCGAACGAGGCGACACATCTACGGAGGATAAGGTAAAAGATTCCCCGGATTGAGCAATCCCGACGGGTCCAACGTCTCTTTAATTGTGCGCATATCGGCAATGCCTTCGTCGCCATACATGCGCGCCAGGTAATCGGTCTTGAGCTTTCCTATACCATGTTCGGCCGAAACGGTCCCCCCCAATTCCAGCGCGAGGTCCATCATGCGTCCGTAGATCTCCCGCGCCTTTTTCATTTCCGCGGTAGTGCGCGGCAGCATATTGAAATGCAAATGGTAGTCGCCCAAGTGACCGAACACAACCGCGCGCGGTCCACCGGCCGAAATCAGTTCAAAATAGCGACTGAACAGTTCTTCGAAATGCGCGCCGGGCACCGCCGTATCAGATCCGACTTTGCGTATATCGGCTGTTTCCCGTTTGTACTGAGCGATTTTGAAATTAACTAATTCAGGCGCCGCATGCCTGAATTTTTTGAGCCTTGTCGATTCTTCGGGCTCGAACCCGCTCCATGTGTTTTCCAGCGACGTCCCCAAGGCGTCAAGTTGCTCTTCCCATACCTCCATTCGTTCTTCGAATGGTGCGTCGTCGGTTTCCGTGTACTCCCAATAGACGGCGGCGTGGGCGTCGGCGGGGAATGCGGGAAGCTTGAGCGTAATGTCGTCCTTGTATTCGGCTATAAAGTTAAGCGCGGTGGAGTCGAAATACTCGACGGCAAGCACGGGCCTCTCTTGGCGCAAGAAAACGGCAAACCCGAATGCGCTTTCGCGCGAGGGAAGGAAGGTAAGGCCCGCCGTGAGTCGAGGCGCGGGGGAGAGGCGAATACCGACTTCCGCAAATACGCATAGAGTCCCCTCTGAGCCTACTAAAAGATCGATGAGATCCATCCCGGGTCGCGAATAATAGCCGGCGGCATTCTTGAACGTCCCCGATTGGTAGCGGGGAGCACGAATTGAGTAAGCGGTGCCTTGATCCGTTTTAAATGTGCATGCACCGTCGGCGAAAAGATGCTCTCCTCGACGAATGGTCGCGGTTTCGCCTTTCGCCGTCACTATTGTCAACAGTTCGATATGCCGGCGGGTCGCCCCCATTCGGAATGTACGAGCGCCGGAAGCGTTGGCGGCTACGGTTCCACCAAGCTGCGCCGACATTTCGGTAGGATCCGGTGGGTAAAACCATACCGTCTCACCCAAAAGTTCCATGCCCGGCACCGGCTGACCATAGTCTGTCGGTTTCTCCAGAAACGCCGCGATTTGCTCCAGCGTTATGCCCGGCTGACAGCGCAGAACGGGTACCCCCTCACGCCCCTTCTCAACCGCGAGTACCGAATGCATTGCCGACATGCATAGGGCGATACACCCTTCCGTCGGAACACTGCCGCCGGTGATACCGGTCTGCCCCCCGATCACGGTTACGGGCGTTTGGGTACTCGCCGCCTCGACAATCACGCTTCGGATATCATCGATCGATTCCGGGTAATAAACGCGTTCAGGTGTGCCAAGGGTGAACCGCGATTCATCGTAAAGTATATCGGGCACTTCGGCAACTATCTTCTCTTTGGCTTCGATGCATTTCATGCGTAGTACTCGCTTCGGGACTATGCCTATTTAGATCTCCTTTGGCGTCGCCGGAGGGACCGTCACCATGTGGTTTCATCGCCGCTCCGAACTATAGGAAGGCGAATCCCGCGGGATCATTCCCTTGGGGCTCCCCGCCGTCTCTCGCTCAGGGCCCATGAACGCGCCCTATACTGAATGTCGACTCTTGCTTTTTCTTCGTTAAATCCGGATTTTGTGCAATTATTCCGCTTTTTTATCGGTTAGCATATAGTGCTGAAACAGATAGAATCCCAGGCGCGCCTGAAGCGACCGTAACCCATTTTCGGCCTCAGCACGTGTGCGAAGAGTAACCGTAATGCGTTCGTTTTCGGTCGCATGCTCCCGTATCCTACCTTCAAAGGAACGATACTCGTTGTTGTCCATCTCGACAAGACAGCCGAAATAGTGAATGGCCTCGTCGCTTCCTCCCGGTGAACTATACAAAGGGTAGGGGACCAAAGGCGCCAACGCCTCACGCTCCACCGAAAGCCCCGTCTCTTCTTCCAGCTCCTTTATCGCCACACCGCGTGGGTCGTTTACCGTGGCGTCGACCATCCCGGCCGGGAACTCAAGACTCATGAGACCATTACCGATCCGTCTTTGCCTTACCATGAGGTATCGTTCCTCGCCGGTACTCCGGTTACGTAAAAGAGGCACAACAATACAGGCGTTCCCGCGCAGGAACAAGTATTCCGGCAGCCGCCCACCCTCCGGAGGTTCAACCTCGGCTTCAAGCAGTGCAAACAGTATTTCGCCGTTGTGCCGCGGCAATACGGCCAGCGGCTTTACCCCGTGAAGCGTACAACCGGCATTCTTAACGTTCGAAACCCAGTGTTTGAACTTGGCCGCATTTTCCAGCTCGTTGGACACTATGGCTTACTCCCGACTTGATCCTCGAAACATGAAATTGGAAAATAGTCTCGGGCATTGTATTCATGAACGATCGGTTAAAAGGCGACTTCCTACGCCGAGAGGACGCCTCCCGGAAAGCGTCCCAAAAGCACCGCCGCAACCGCCGGGCGGTGAGCGGAAATCCTGCATCGACACATCTCTTAGGAGATGCCTCGTTGGCTTACGTCGCACCTCCGCCCCCCCCACCGATTTCGAGATCGGCTTTCCTCACCGGGCCCCTTTCGTGCGGGCTTCATGCGACGGAACAGTTTTGATATGCTTCCGTAAACAATCGGCCATCATGGCATGTACCACCCGCCATAGCGTTACCACATCAGGCGACAAACAAGCAAGGCCGCAAGCGCTCCCACCACATCAGCCGTCAAGGCGGCCGGAACCGCGTGCCGGGTTCTGAACACTCCGACCGCGCCGAAATAAACGGCAAGTACGTAAAAAGTCGTTTCGGTCGACCCTTGCATGGTAGAGACCAGGAAGGCGAGGAAGCTGTTGGGGGCACGGTTGACGATCTCGGACATTAGGCCGAACGCACCGCTGCCGGAAAGAGGACGAATCAGCGCCATCGGTACCGCTTCTTCGGGCATCCCGATAAGCGAAGTGACCGGTGAAATAATTGATTTGACGATATCGAGAGCCCCGCTTTCGCGAAACATACCGATCGCTACAAAGATTGCAACAAGATAGGGGATTATCCGTACCGCGATATCGAACCCTTCTTTCGCCCCTTCGACCAGTGACTCATAGACCTTGACACCGCGAAAATAACCGAAGAGAACGAATGTGCACAGAATAACCGGCATCAGCCAGTGAGAGAGGGCCGAAAAGAAATCCGCACTCAAAGTAGCCGCCGATCCGTTTGACACAAGCCGCATCACCACCGCGCCGGCAAATGCCGCCACCAGGGTCCACATGACAATTTGTCCGATAATGCCCGGGGGATCGTCTCTCTTCAGACCGGGGGTCTCATATTCTACACCGCCGTCCGCGCTTATCTCACCGAGTTGGGTGGCCGGCGCCGCAACGGGGCGGCTTTTTGCGGCCAAAAGCTTGGCCGCCAGTATCGCCGTCGTTGTGGACATGAGTGTCGCCAGGATCGATGGGACTAATATTTTAGCGGGATTGTCGGCTCCCGCACCGGCCCGAATCGCGATCGCGCCCAAAGGAAGTATAGTTACGCTCGAAGTATTTATGGCCAAAAACAAGCACATGGCGTTTGTAGCCGTTCCCTTTTCGGGATTAAGTTGATCCAATTCCTTAATGGCTTTAATTCCCAAAGGCGTCGCCGCGTTACCCAGCCCAAGGGCATTGGCGGCAAAATTAAGTATCATTGCCGACATCGCCGGATGGTCGGGGGGGACGTCGGGAAAAAGGCGTTTCATCAGCGGTCGGATAGCTCGAGCGATAAGCTGCATGGCTCCTGCATGTTCCATCACTTTCATCACACCAAGCCATAGCGCCATTGCACCCACCCAACCAATTGCGAGCGTGACGGCGCTTTTGGCGGCGTCGAACATACCGCCCGATATCGCCTCCATTCGTCCGTTATAGGCCGCCGCAACCGTTGCGGCTACAATCATAAACAACCAAATAATGTTAAGTGGTGAGGACTTTTGCTTCATGGCTTCCTTAAACTTATGCTGATGTGTCGCATGCCGCTGAGGCGGGATCTACTATTGGATCAAAAACAAGCCAAAACCGATCTTGCCCGGCTTGAGTTTATAATGGTAATGTTTTCTAGGACGTCTCGTGCCCATGCTCCCTGGGCGGATGCCGAACCCCGGCATTGTTCTACCGCCAAAACTTAATGACTTGCTGGGTAACATACGCGGTCAAGAGTGCCCATCCAAAACTTAAAAATGTACCGATTATTATATACTCCGCCATCTTGCGTTGGTGTGAATCCTTGATTTCCCCAAATCGGAGAATCGATTTGGCCGCGAATAGAAAACCGATTCCATTGGCCTGGCCAATGAGAAGAAGCAGCATAACCAGTGATCGCTCCAGTTGGCCTATGTATCGCCCACCTTTTCGCAGACCTTTCAAATAATCACCTTTGGATGCACCGACTGGTCGATCGCCCCCGGCCACGCCCCTCTTTGCCCGCGACCTTTCCCCGTCTTCTTTTATTTCCTCAAGCAATGGAGCGGTGACAAGCCCAACTAAGACACCGCCGGCGGGTACGCTGGCAATCAATCCGCCGACTATTGTCACCACTGTTAAATAATAATTCTCCGCGGTCTCGGAAAGCGCGGCGAACCATATCCCCTGCTGAATGGAATCAGGGAATGCATAAGCGAGCGCCAAAATAACACCGATATGTGAAATCTGATCGAGAATAAACGTGCGAGCACCCGTAGGGTAAAAATGAGCCTTAATAGCGTCCAGAGCCAGATGGCTTGCGCCGAGAAGTAAGAGTAAAAGGAGATTCCCCCCTCCTAGTATCACCGCCGCCATCCCCATTACAACCAATGCATGGAGTAGTAGAACGTAAGGCTGCTTTTTGCGCTCCGCCATCCAATCCGTCTGAAAAACAAAGTCACTTAATAAATGAGCGGCCATTAATGCGCATACATTTGCAATTATCGAAGACAAAAGAGAGCCTTCCGGGGATTATTGAGTCAGGAACTCATTTTTTATCGTCTATAAGCACAACCATTCTAAGCAACCTGATATAGACAATCATTTTTGGTTGTCTCAGTCCTGACAACCATTTTAGGTTGTCTTGGTCAAAACAACCATTTTTGGTTGCCGAAACTCGGTCCTTGTCTGCTCACACTTTGCGTCTTAGGGTGCACAAAGTTTCATCCAATCCGTTTTCTCGAATTGCTCTATCACTGAACGCAATACATGCCAGTCTGCTCCGGCTAGAATTTTTGTGACGGCTTGTTTGCTTACCTTCGGGTTTATGCTTTGGGCGATTTCATCGTGGGTCGGTTCCGAAGGCGCAAGGGCCAGGCGAATAATTTTTGCTTGTCTGGTGGTCCAATGCCCTATAAGAACATCGCATAATTGAGCCACAACCGGCAACCAGGCTGCTAAATCTTCGCAATGAGCCGACAGGGCTATAGACATTTTGGTATACCGTGTCAGGTTGTCGAGCCCTAAACCGGATAGTGTGAACGCCTGCCCGGTTGAGAGAGAAATTCGCTTTGGGTATACCTTTTCGGCGGCACCGAGCCCTATTACTATGCGCGTGTCACTCAGGCCGGATTCCAGCAAGAACGCCCGCATATACACTGCTATGCGTAGAGCCGGTTTCGGGACTGTTACCAGCATTTGCCAAGCATCGCCGCGAAAAAAATCCGGCTCACCAAGCACCGCTCCCGGTTGCCATTCATTTACTTCGGCGGCGGCGGCGCAAAGAGCGCGTCTGGTCTTGTCGAGTTCTAAATCAGAAAGGCGGCGGGATTTGATTAGATCACCGGTTAATACTGCCACAAAATCTCCCACCGATTACCTCTCTGGGTCGAATAATTTCTTTGAGGGCGCTCCGCCCCACTGTTGGTCGATCAATCCGCACAAGTTGAACAAGCCCGAATTGGACGAAACCCAAACCCCGGCCGCATACTACAATACCACCGGGAGCTTCGCCGTCGGCTTCAGGTCTCCATATAAAATTCGCGCAACAGCCCGCATATTCTCCCGGCCCCCGGGTTGGAAACAAACAACGGCGGTCGGAAAATCGGGTTCGACGGCAAACTCATAGGGGGTATTGGCTACTACGATCACCGGCTTACCCGTGGCCATAAGCTCCCTTACCACATCGCTAATCGCCGCGGCGGCCTTGTGATAGTAATAATTCGTGCAGACCAGTATGTCGTAATCATCCTGTTCGATACGGCGTTTAACACGTTGACGATCCTTTTCGCCGGGGACATTTTCGATCTCGATCGATCCGACGTTGGATGACAAACCCCGCATCTCTTCCCAGAGTAGTCCCGGATGACAGTAGAGATTGTTTTGCGCCGCGTGAGTGGGGAAGATCTGTTCGATAAGCAGCACTCGTTGTTCCGGCCTTAGCGGCAAAGCGTTCGCGTCGTCGCGCAGCGGAAGAACCGAACGGCGCGCCGCCTCTTCCGCGGTATCCACCACAAATGATTCCCGGGTAACCTCGTCGGCATTATGCTCTTCGACCAGCCCCCCATTGTCCGCCAGTCCCATATCCCAACGCATCGCCATGATCCGCCGAACTTTTTCATCCACCTCTTTTTCGGGTAGACGGCCGTCGCGAACCGCCTGTTTGACGCTTTCGAGAATTTTGAGGCGTATAGGGCTTTCATCGCGGCACAAAACCAAATCATTGCCGGCAATCAGCGTTTGAACGATCGCTTCGGACATCTCGTACTGCTTCAGAATTCCACCCATCATCATGTTGTCGGTGGTGATTACTCCGTCAAATCCAAGCTCACCCCGCAGAAAATCGTGAAGTAGAGCGCGGGTCATGCCGGCCGGTTTTTCCGTTACTCCCAGCGCGGGGAAAAGCGAGTGAGCAGTCATGATCGCCGGCAGCCCGGCTTCGATCAATGCTCTGTAGGGAGCGATATGAACGCGCATGAGCGTTTCTCGGTCAAGATCGACGCTCGGTAATCCCCAATGCGCATCGGCCATCGATTCGCCTCGACCGGGGAAGTGTTTCCCGGTGCATACGATACCGGCCTCCTGGAATCCTTTTAAGCTTTGAAGTGCGTATTCGGTGACGGTTTCGGCGGTATCGCCGTAGGCACGAGTACCGATTTCGGGATTTCGAGGATTGGTATTTACATCCAGAACAGGGGAGTGAATCATATTGCCGCCAACCGCTCGCGCCTGCTTTCCGACGGCCAAGGCAACCCGATAGGCGAGAGAGGGGTCTCCCGATGCGGCAAGACCCATAGGATGAGGGAACAAACGCTGGCCGCCCAGCAGATCGTCCGATCCGCTTCCTTCTTGATCGACGGTGAAATGAATAGGAATACCCGCTTTTCTATCGATGGAGAGCTTACGAAGTTTGTTGAGAACACCCGCATACTCCGAGGCGGTTGCGCGAGGCGGATTTTTGGCGCTTATATAGTCCTTATTCATGCCTTTGGGCGAATGCATCGACCTAAGCGTCATCGCATCCGGCTCTTCACCGGGCTTTATATCATTATAAAGAGTAATGGCACGATACCCTTGGCTTATTCGTATTCCACCCACATGATATTTGGTGATCATCTCGACGGTGTCGGGCGTGATTATCGGCCCGCAAAAGCCGAAAACCATCATTTGGCCGACTTTTTGATCAAGATCCATCTCCCCGAGTTTCTCGTCGATCCACTTCGATTTGGCATCCGCCATGACGGGATCCTTTCTATCGCAAAAGCGCTTTTTGTTTTGTTCCGAAAGAACTCAAATATACTTGATCGTGCGAAGGGTTGTGGATTTTCGGCCACCGGCACTTTCGAGTATTCTTGACATGCAATTGTCCCGGCTTTTATTATAAAGATAGGGTGAATGTTTTTCGGACGTAACTTATTGAATTCGTAAGTTTTTCGTTTTCCAACGAGACGCCGGCCGCAAATATTGTTTCCGTTTTTGATATTTCCAAAGGATTATGCACCAAATGCTCAAGGATACTCGGCCTTATTATGCCGCATTTTCAACCACCAAATCGCCTTTTGTTAATGCGGTTAAACTAAGCGTACATACCCGCATTCTCCTGTCGGTGCTATTTGTCACTTTTTTTTACTTCAGCGGAGAATCCGCCGAAAATTACAGCAATTGGCAATATCATTCCACAGTCGAAATAAATACGACGCCTACCGGCGCCGACCTGGCCGAGAACGTAACGAATTTCCCAATGCTGATTCGTCTGGAGCCCGGAGCATTCAATGGTTTCGCCAATACACAGCCGCGGGGAACCGATATCCGATTCGCTAAGCCGGACGGGAGCCACCTGCCCTACGAGATCGAACGGTGGGTTGATGGTACGAACGATGCCGACACGGCGGAAATTTGGGTGAAATTGGATACCGTCTACGGCAATGCGCTTGATACCATATTCATGTACTACGGTAATAGTTCCGTGGCGGACAGTTCACAACCCGCACGGGTATTCGAGACCGACTTTGGTTTCGCGGGAGTGTGGCATTTAGGCGATACCGCCGACGCTACCTCCAACGACAACGCCGCCAACCCCAAGGGATCCGGAGAGCCGGCCGAAGCCGACGCCGTCGTTGGATTGGGAAAGGTATTTGACGGTGCCGATGACTACCTGAAAGTCGACAGCGGATCGGCCGCGCTTAATGTAGGTGATACATTCACCGTCTCATTCTGGGCGAAATACAATAAAGACAGCATCGACAATTATTATCGCATACTCACTCGCAAGACTCCCTGGAATGCCCCTCACGGATGGTCGATCGAATTGGACCGTGGGCAATCCACCAGGCTTAAAGTTATCGGAAGTAGCCATAGGTCGGCTAAAATTGATAGTGCGTCAATAACCTGGCCTGACGGCAAATGGGTACATATTGCCATTGTTTTCAGGGGGAGCAAGGTATATGGATACTCAAAGGGGAAAAGCCTTAATGCTGACGGTTTCACTATTGCCGCCGTGGTCGACAACGACTTCCCGCTGGTTATGGGCGCCCACCATGGTGGTACTATGAATTTTCCGGGGAATCTCGATGAAGTTCGTCTCGAGGGTATCGCGCGGGAATCATCCTGGATCAAACTCTGCTACGAAAGCCAAAAAAACGGCGCATCGGTGATCTCATTCAGCACACCTTCGTGCACCGAACCGCAGGTCGAGAATCAACCACAGTCTACCACCGTAGCGAGTGGACAAGATGTCTCGTTTTCCGTTGAAGCGTCGGGGTCAATGCCGCTGTCATATCAGTGGCAAAGGAAAGAATCGGGTTCCTGGCAAACATACGAAGAGGGCTCGCGGAGCTATACATTCACGACGAAGTCCTCCCACAACGGGATGCAAATCAGGGTAATCGTTTCCAACAGTTGCGGTGAAGACACCAGCAATACCGTCGTGTTGACCGTCGATAGTGAAGAGCCTACCAATCCAATCATCTTAACCGGGGAACGCGTGAACGATTCTCAGGTTCGTCTTAGCATCCGAAGTTTCTGCGGAGTACCTTCGACCGGCCCGTTTGACGCTTACGCCGACACATTAGGTATCTGGTACGCCAAAGAGGGGTACGTCGATACTCCCGATCCCTCCGCCGCCAACCTGGTTCGTTTTGGACTTGAAGCGCTTCAATCGCAAGCCAACTGCCCGGAAGCGGAAAGTGTCGATACGGTACTTAACGTCGGCCCTCTTGCATCGGGCGGCGACTCATCGTACTATTTCACCGCTTCGCTGTTCTGGCGCAATACCGCGAGCGGCGACTCAATCGTGCCCATCAATGTTGGTAACGGGGTCGAGGTTTTAATGTTCGACACGGCGCGGGTGCCCATAGCACTTACCATCGATTCCGCCTGGTATACCCCCGCCGACAACAAGCTTCATGTCGATATCGCCAACACCGGCGCAATCGACGCCAAAGCCGAGTCCCTTGCCGTCTGGTATGGCTTCGGCGGAGAGCCGGCAGCCTTTGACGATATTGCCCGTACGAGTTGGATTCCACTCTCGGCGCTTATCGCCGCCGACCCGTACGCTTTTACCGTATCGGATCAGCGTTTTGTCGGCGACACGCAGACCGTCAGGATCGCTCTGGCGCTTCGGGGCGACAATGGTCGGCTCAGCGAGGCGGTTGTCGGTCAAGTGACGGTCGGTGTTCCGCTTCCGACCAACAACCTGACCCTGTCGACGTCATCGGTGAGCAGTGCCTACGAGATCAATCTGCAATGGACGCCGGCGGCCGACAGCGTACGGGTGTGGTATGGTTTCAGCCGTGTGCCGGACGTTCCGCCGGCGGACTCGGTGTGGGTGTCGCTGGACACCAACGCCGCCACCCAGTCGCTTCTCATCACCGGCCTCGACCCTCAGACCACCTATCACTTTGGCGTCCAAGTCCACGAAAACGGTCTCTGGTCGCACATAACCGAAGCGGCGCGGGTAAGCGCGAAGACCTTGCAGGCAAGTGGCGGGCCGACCGTCCCCAACCTCTTGAGATTGGACACGTTGTACCTCGACTCCATAACGAATCGTCTTATGGTACGCGCGATTTTGGATGCGACGGCCGAGGTGGGGCTGGATACGCTGCGGCTTGGGGTGGACTATGATCATGCGGGCTACCCGACAAGCTATGACGGAAACCAGGCATTTGGGTTGACCACCGCCGACACGCTCTTTGCTCTGGACCTGGCGGAGGGGCTGCTTTTCGATACCACCTATTACGTAACCCTGTGGCTGCGCGGGTCCGGCGGCGGCTGGGCGGCGCCCACTCCCGACTCGCGCGCACTGCTTTCCACCCCTTCGTTTACGTGGCAATCCGTAACCTTTTTCGAGGAGGGCGCACAAGAGGCGACGGCGATTGGCGGAAAGGTCATCTTCCGCAAAAAAGAGCACCATGTTCTCACGACCAATACCATCCGCGCATACACGCCCTCGACGCTGCCGCCGGGGTTTGTACGCGTGGGCCTTGGCCTCTCCTTTGACGATCACTCACCGCTTGCGCCCTTTTTGCTGGGGATGGGGTATTCGGCTTCGACGCCCGACTCGATACCCGAATCCGCCATACGCATCTACCGTGACAGTGGTGGGGTGTTTTTGGCCGATCACCAGGGCTACGTGGATCCAGAGACCAACACGGCCTGGACCACCGCCGACGATCTGCGTTTTCCGTTCGTGTTGTTAGCCGATATGCGGCCGCCCACCGCCACGATCGCCGAGGGGACCGACCTCTCCGCGCCGATCGGCGCCGACGGTCCCGTGCCCTACGACTTTTCCATCGCCGACAACATCGGCAATGTGTCGTGGACATTCCGTTACGGCAAAGGCAACGGCGGGTATGTCGTGCGCAACGAGGGGGAACTTGACTCCGTCGACCAAACGGTTCACGTAAAGGCCTCCGAGAATCAGATAAGCGACTCGTATGGTCTGCGCGCTCAGTTTTTGGTAAGTGACGGCGTATGGCACGATACGCTTGATGTGTCGCGCAGCGTTCGAACCGACACCACCGAGGCCCTTTTCACGCCCGCCAAGAGTTGGGTTCCGCTCCGCGCGCCGGGGATACTCGACGAGCCCCGTTTTGATGCGGCTTGCAGCGGCTTGTCCGAGGAGGATGGGTGGAGTTACGATATCAATCGGTTTCGTGCGTTTCGGTGGGTGAGTGATGCCGCCGATGCGTCGGGCGTGGGGCGGTGGCAAGAGTATGCCGACTCGCTCAATGCGACCACTTTTGCCATGACTCCCGGCAAAGTGGTGTGGGTCAAGACCAGGAATGGGCGCACGGTGACACTGGGAAAGGGGCGAACCACTTCGCTGCGTGAGCCCTACCGCCTTGAGCTTGCGCCCAAGGCGTGGACCGACTTTTCGGCCGTGTACAAGTTTCCCGTGCGGCTTTGTGACATCCTTTGGGAAACCGACAAAGCGCACGGTCACGACACCCTCGGCGGCTTTACCGACACGTTGCAGTTTGCGCGGTGGATGCGGGAGGAGAACGTTTACAAAGCCACGACGCTCTACGCCGCGCATATCCCCTCGTATGCCGACGCTCTCCAGACGGCGCGTATAGAGTATCAGAGGCTCAGCGACGCCTACAGCGTCTATAATCCTTTCGACACAACCGTCTATCTCCATATTCCCGGGGTACCGCCGGAGCTGTCGGGCTGCGGTGGGGGGGACCTGGCCAAGCGGTCTACGCGCGGGGGAGCGGGATGGGACGTCGGGGTGGTATCCACGGTGGCCAAAGGGGCGTGGCTGAGCACTATCCGCTGCGGCGTCTCCGAGGCGGTGACGGGGGAGGTTAGCTTTCCGCGGCGCCCTTCGTTCAGTCGATGCGGGGTGGGGGTGGTGCATGGGGACGAAGGTGTTCTTCAGGCGCACGCAATCGTTCCGACACCGCACGAGTCCGGCGGGGTGGCGTTTGAGCTTGTGTACTACAACGACAACGACACCCCCGAGCGCATAAACTCAAAGCTTGTCGATACGTCGGTGGTGCCGATGGGGCACGGGGTGCGTGTGTTTGCGCCGGAGAAGGGCGCGTACCTCGAAGCGCGCGAAGATTTTGCGGTGACGGTTCCCGCCGGAGGGACGGTGAGTCGGTGGTTGATGATCGGCGAAAGCGATTATCTCGATAAAATGGCCGCGGCTTTTCCCCGCACACGGGCGGGGCTGCTGGGCTCATTTCCCAATCCGTTCCACACCCGGGCCAGAGTTCGCTATTCCTTGTCCTATCAGGGTACGCGCGAGCTTACGTTCGCCGTCTACGACATGCGCGGCCGTCGTGTGTGGCACAGGCGATTCACCAAGGATCTGAAGCCGGGCATGCACAGCTTCGTCTGGGACGCCACGGACAGCCGCGGGCGACCGATCGCCTCGGGCAGGTATCATTTAAGGATGACCGCGATCTCACATAGCGGTGAGCCGCGAGTATTCGGAACGACGTTGACCTGCGTT
>WJJU01000538.1 GCA_014729595.1 Chitinivibrionales bacterium | reverse complement strand
GACGCGATTCCCTATCCCTACGGCTGGGGCGTAGCCGATAAAAACAACCTTGAGCCGGACCTCACCGAACCACTCGCCCTAATTAAAATTTTGCACGAAGAAATCGGCATTCCGGTTCTCAACACTTCCATTGGAAATCCCTATTATCGACCGCATTTCGGAAGACCCTTCGATTTCCCCAGCAAGGAAATCGCATTGCCTGATACGCATCCTCTCGAAAACGTAGCCCAATTTATCGATATTGTTCGCCAAATACAGCAGAATAATCCCACATTACCCGTCATAGCCGCGGGCTACTCGTGGCTTCGTCACCACCTGCCGAATGTTGCGGCCGCGGCGGTAACGAAAGGATGGGCAAGTTTAATCGGTCTGGGGCGCAGCTCATTCGCCTACCCGGACTCGGTGAAGGACCTGAAGGAAACAGGAGCATTCGACAAAGACAAAGTTTGCATAACCTGCTCGGCCTGCACTCAGATCATGCGTGACGGCGGAAGCACGGGATGCGTCATAAGAGACAGCAAGATTTATGCGGAAAAATATCGACGGGGACGACGAACGGCTCGCGAAACGCTCAAGGCGGAAGCACAGCGCTGTCGAGAGTGTGCAAATCCCACCTGCCAAAAAGCATGCCCCGCCGATGTCGATATTCCCGGTTTTATCAAAGCGTTCGCCGAGGGCGATACGACTAAATCATACACCATTCTTAGCGAAAAGAATAAGTTTCCGGAGCTATGCGCTCATATCTGTCCTACCGAAATCCAGTGTGAAGGTGGCTGCATTGAACGACTTCTCGAAGGTGCTCCCATACCTATTCACGAAATCCAGAAGCATGTCGCTCGGACGGCTCGCGAGCAGGGCTTGGTTCGTGTTGAGTTAGGGGAATCGACCGGCAAGCGGATGGGAGTGATTGGGGCCGGCCCGGCGGGCTTGGCCTGTGCCGCTCGACTCTTGGAACATGGGCACGGTGTCGACCTCTACGATTTGCGTAACGAACCGGGCGGCACGCCGGGTGATGTCATTCCCGCCTACCGCCTCAGCCGGCGGGAGGCGCTCCAAGAAATATACGCCATATTGGAAAAAGCCGAAGAAGAGGGACGTCTACAAAACCGATACGGGGCGGGTCTTACCATCGAGCAACCGCTTGACAAACTTAAAGAACGCTACGACGCCGTATTCATCGGTATCGGTCTCGGCCGAGAAATCTCTCTTCCCGGTGCCGACACCGATGTTGAGGGTGTCATGGGAGCCATGACGTTTCTCAGAGAGGTCAAGACGGAACGCATATATCCCGTACCCGACTCCGTCTGCGTTCTGGGTGGCGGCAACACGGCAATCGATGCGGCCACAACAGCCAAGCAAATGGGGGCTCGCGACGTATCCGTCGTGTACCGGCGTTCCTTTTCAGAAATGCCCGCTTGGCCGCAGGAACGCGACAAAGCCTTGGCGGCGGGCGTTCAGTTCCTCATACTCTCACAGCCCACCGGTTATGTGGTAGAAAACGGAAAATTGGCCGGCTTGAAGGTGGCGCGCACCGTCCTGGGCGAACCTGATGAAAGCGGAAGACGCAAAGCGAGGGTCTTGTCGCACAGCGAATGCGTTATCCCTACCCAATTGGTCATCGAAGCTCTCGGACAGGCGCCTTTAGCCAATCTCGGTATACTCCTTCCCGATGTGCGATGTGATTATTCCGGACGCATAATTGTTGATGGAGAAACAATGGCCACGTCGGTACCGGGAGTCTACGCCGGCGGCGATATCGTCAATGGAGGCGCAACGGCGGTTGAAGCGGTCGCACACGGAATGCGCGCCGCCGAGCATATGGGGGGCGAGTAATTCCGCATACGCATGTCGCCGGTGTGTATCACCGCTCGCGCAGATATGCAAAATATTCCCAGTCAAAGAGTGATCCGGGGTCGCACTTGGGTACCGCGCGAAGGCCAAGTTCCACCGCCGCGGTTCCCGCGACATCCTGATGGCCCACGTAGCTCATCGGCCCCCTTCGCCGTTCAATTGCGCGGCAGAGAGCGGCTAATGCCGCATACTGTTTCTTGGTAAAGCCCGAAGTGGGTGTCGCCACCAACTCAATACCGATCGAGAAGTCATTGACGCCCAAGCGGCCGTCGGGCGCCGGCATAACGCTTCCTCCGCAATGCCACGCCTTCTTTTCTTCGGGAACAAGCCGCCACACACGTCCACGACGCTCGATGAGGTAATGGCTGCTGACGCCGTAGTCACAGAAGATGCCCAAAATAGACGGAAAAAGATACGGACGGCGTGGAGTAATCGCCACGGCACTTATATAGTGAATGACGATGGTGTCGACGGCGCTGGTTCGAATGGACCAAAGATGCCGCGCGCCGCTTCGTCCGATACGCTCCCCTACCGTCCCGCCGTCGATCATCAAGGTGTTGTATTTATCGAGATAGCAGTCATTCATACGGTATAAAACCTCTTGCCGTGCGGATAGTTGCACCGTTTGCCGCAACAAGGGACTCTCTCATTGCTCTTAACCGGCATTTGCATTGCCGTTATCCGTAAGCTACTTTTGTGACGTATGAAAAACCAAGCCGTTCTGATAACCGGCGCCGCAAAGCGCCTTGGTATGGCCCTGACACGCAAAAGTCTGGCAATGGGCTTCTCGGTCCTCGCACATTATCGCTCATCCAAAGAAGAACTCGAGCAATGGCTTGAGGCACACCCGGATGAGCGTTCAAAGGTTCATTTTATGCAAGCCGAACTCACGACCGAAACCGGTGCGCTTATGGCGCGAATCGACAAGCTGCCGGTGAAGCTGGTAGGGCTCGTAAATAACGCGTCGGTATACGCACGAGGCTCTATCGATGAAGCGGAGCGTTTCAACGCTCTAATCGACACGAACGCCTTCGTCCCCCTTTTGCTTGCGCGCGAATTCCGCAAACGTGCCCGCGCCGGCTGGATAATTAACATCACCGATGCTCACATCGATGCCATTAATCATGAGTACCAGAGTTATCGTATAGCCAAAAAATTGCTTGGTGAATTCACGATGCAACTCGCCTCACTTTACGCACCCGATTTACGTGTCAACGCCGTCGCACCGGGCGCCATGCTGCCCGCTCCCGGGCAGTCCCCGGAGGTATTCGACCGCCTTTCCACCCGCATTCCCCTTGGGCGTACGGGGTCGTTCGAGGATTTGTGGCGAGCGTATGAATATCTGGTGAAAAGCGATTATGTCACCGGACAGGTACTGTATGTCGATGGTGGTTGGCACCTGAGAGTATAGCGGAACCGAATCGAGCAAACATGCAATACCGGAATATAACAAATTGAGAAAACGCTCCAAACCGGGCTAATTCCTATAGATCGGATTCCGCCGCCGGTATCCGGCGGCTTTATCCATGGCGAAAGTAGATTTTATTCCATAGTGTGAGTTCGCCGCGCCCGGATTCCCGCTATGGCTTGCGCAAGGTCTCCAACGGCTCCAGTATTCGATTGATATGGCCTTCAATAATTTCGAATGTTTTGCGATACACGCGCAATGAGCCCCCTATGGGATCTTTAATTATGTTCTTGCGATTCTCGGGACCCGGCCATGCCCCCAGCAAGAAAACTCTGTCACGGGCAATGGGAAAGAAAAGCTGTACGTACTCTCGTTGAACCACGTCCATAGTTAGTATGAGATCGGCATCGGAAAGCTCGTCACCGATAAGGGGCCGGGAGCGATGGGACGAAATATCGATTCCATGTTCCTCGCATACCCGCCGCGCCGCTTCGGTGGGCGGGTTATTGTCCAGACCATGAATGCCCATAGAGGTCACGATAAGGTCATCGTGTCCCCGCTTCAGCCATCGATCACGAAGAATGCCCTCCGCCATGGGACTGCGGCAAATATTCCCCGTGCACACCATTACTACGCTTAAAAAAGTGTCGACCATGAGAACTCGCCTATGGGCTCATTATAAATAAACACAAAAATGAAATATACTGCCGGCAGAATCATGCGGCCAAAGCACGCTCTCATGGATGCTTACCTCGGTCGTGCGGTTAGGGTTGTGAGCTTGCGTCCAAATCCTTTAATACTGCTTGTGTCCAAGGCTGAGCAGTGAGCCGTCTTGATACAATTACTATTTTTAACTGCTCAGAGATTCACGAGAAACAATAGGAGGCCGCTCATGGCATTATCTTCCGAAGAAAAGGGGCTGATACAAGAAGCGCTCCAAGTATACCTGCAACTCGTTGCCCGCCAGATGCCCCAGCAACACGTGGAACAAGTGGCCCAAGTCGCCGAAAATATCGTTCGAAAGCTAGATCAAGTCGGCGCCGGCGGCGGAAAGCGCGGAAATAAACCGGCTGGAATCACCGATGAATGGTACAAAAAAGTATGTCTTTCCTGCGATAAGCTTGCAGCCTCGGGTTGCACGGACAAAGTAACCGAGAAGTTTCCCGGCAAATGCGACCCGATTATCCATTATGAGAACCGCAAGAAAGGGCTCGAGCGGTAGCGGAAGCCGAAGGTCTTCTCCACAAAGGATTCCATCGGACATATCG
>WJJU01000537.1 GCA_014729595.1 Chitinivibrionales bacterium | reverse complement strand
GTATAGAGGTTGTCGATCGCGGTCAGGATGCTTTTCTCCGAAGCGATGACCGGTTCGATTTCCCGACCGGTCTTGAACTTCAGGTGGTCGATCGTCCTGAGGTTGGTTGGATCGGCCATTGCGACCGTAATGACGCCGTTTTGCTCAAAAATAGGCACAACGCGATATTTGCGTACGATTTCTTCGGGGAAAAGGCCGACCAGCTTTTTGTCGAATTGGAAATTGTCGAGAACCACATGCTGAATGTCGAGTTGAGCCGAAAGTGCATCGATCAACTTGCCTTCCGTGATAAATCCCAACTTCACTAAGCACCGTCCGAGCTGCTCTCGGGTGTTGCGCTGTTCTTCGAGTCCCACTTGAAGCTGTTGGGATGTGATAAGGCCCTGATCGATCAGTACCTCGCCGATTCGCTTGCGTTGATCGAGTTGTATCTGTCTGCCTAAAACACCGGTCAGTTCCTCTTCCGATATGTAGCCTTGTTTGATCAGTACCGAACCAAGGCTCATACCGCTTTGTCTCTGTTCCTGAAGCGCACGCATAAGCTGCTCATTGGAGATGAGCCCCTGCGCAATAAGGATTTCGCCGATTTTTTTCCGTCGTCGCTGAAGCATGCAATAGATTATTCGCGGAAATGTCCGTTATGTTTGAGGAAGATTCTCGAAAAATGTAGCTATCCTCCGCGTTTGCCGGCCGATTGCGGAGGAACTCTGCGTACTACGGTAAAACTACAAGACTTATTGGGAGGCGGGCAACCTTTTTCGTGCGTGGTCCCACCCGGCATTCGGAACCGCTCTGGTACCCGAGCGATGGTCGGAAAGAACCACCTTGGGCTTGCCGGCGACAAAACGACCGATCATGGTCACGGCAACCTCGGCTCCCTTGGCCGGTACATAGTCCGGCGAGGCCGCAAACAAAAGTTCGTAGTCCTCACCACCATGAAGAAACCAATCGCATGGATCGATCGAGAGTTCCGCGGCAAGCGCCTTCAGAGAGGGTGTCAGAGGGAAAGCGCCCGCATCCAGTAGGATCGCCAGGCTGTTTTCGAATGCCAATGTACGGCATTCCTTCGATATTCCATCCGATACATCAATCATCGTGTGCACGCGATGATCCCCGGCAAGCGCCCGTCCCAGTTCCAAGCGCGGTTGAGGAGTGACGTGGCGTGCCGCATGCCCGCGAAATCGTCGCGATATCCCGCATCGCCCCCATTTGACCAACGCGGCTCGACCCGCCGCGCTTTCTCCCGGCCTGCCCGTTACCCATAATCCATCGCCTGCCAATGCCCCTTTTCGTGTACGCGGCTTTGCTTCGCCGACAAGCGCCCCAAGCAGCGTCACGGCAATCATCCAACATGGGCCTCCCGCAATATCACCCCCCACAATCGGAAAATCCCATCTTCTACAAGCCCGCAAGATTCCCCGGTAAAGTTTACGAATCGATGCGTTCGGTGTTTCGAGCGTCTTGGGGAATACTACCTGAACTACCGCGCCGTCCGGCTTCGCTCCCATAGCCGCACAATCGCTCAGATTAACGGCCATGGCTCTGTATCCCACTTCAGGAATGCTCATGTAATCGAGCGAAAAATGCGTTCCCTCTATCTGACTGTCCGCGGTAAGGATAAGCTTTTCCCCCGCGCACGCCCGTATCGCGGCGTCATCGCCGATACCCAGCAGGTAGTGGGGGTTACTACCTGCGTTTACGAGTGGTTTAAGCGATTCGATGAGCCGATGTTCTTCGGAGGGATGTCGGCGTGCCATATTTGCCATAGTAGTATGTTACTCGTCTTTCGTAATGGTCGCTATGAAGAACACGTCTTAGGATACTACGACAATCGGTCCTATCGAAAAAATACATCAAGAGGATTAAGGGCAAAGTCGTGAGGATGGTTACGCTCACGGGGCAACTAATACCTCATTGCCGAAGCGCCCGAATTTGATCCGCGGCTCGTATTCGGATTGGTGCGCCATATTTTGAAATGCAAAGAATAAAAGGCGGGATCTCCCCGCCTTTACGGCACTTTTCCGGTCATAATCGCTCAAATAGCACAGGTGCTTTGGCCCCAAAGAATGCCGGAGCCTGTGAATTATTCAGTATTTATTGAGAGTCGGAATAAGCCGGTGAAAAGCTGTTCTTCCCAAAATCGAGTGTAAGTGTCAATTGAGCTAGATCTTGCCCCGGCGACGCTTGGCCGTTGACGAGCTTGAAGGGGTTCGATAACCGCATCGGGGCTATCTCGAGATCCAAGGTTGCGATTCCTTTTGAGGCGCCAAGGCCCAGAGTCAGGTCCACCCCATTGCGGTCCGCCGGTGCCTTCACTTCTTCTATATGTGAATACGCGGCGGTATCGCCCTCTTCATGCCGATAGGTCACACTAACGATGTACGATAGGCCGGCTCGACCGTGGATCCGGTCGAGTCTTTTGAGATTATCCCAGGTTTTTTCGAGCGCGCCCACGAAGCTCAAAGTCCACTGGTTTACCGTGGTTACCCCGGGGTCATAATTGAAAAGCCCAATATGGTCCGGAGTCTCTTTGTTTGACCAAAGATTGCCGGTCACGCTTCCGGTAAGGAGAATATTTCTTTCTTCAATCAGCGTGCTGATGCCGGTGTATGCGCCCACGCTCAGTGTCCGAGACTTGGTACCAATAGTGTACGATGTATCGGCGGCGACACCACCGGTAGTGTCTCTTCCGGATATCTCGTAGCGTTCGCGCCCCCAGGAACCGCGTTCAAATGAAGCGCCGGAGATCCAGTCAAACGTCATTAAGGGGATACCTATCTCCGCGCCGCCGTATATTTGAGCCTGCTCAACCGTACGAATAAGCGTATCGTAAGTAGGCTCACCGGTTTCTTCCCGCGTCCCTTCATACTTTTCGACCGGAAGCGCCATGCCAAACCCGAGATCGAGCGGCATCTCGCCGAGCATCAGTTTCGCCGCGGCGGTAAAGCCGAATTGCTCTTTCCGATCTTTGACTTCGGTGCGGATGGTGGTGTTTGACTCCATGCCGGGAATCGTGCTTTCTACGGTGGTATCGGTGATTTCCCGCTCAAAATACAGTTCGAGGCCTAATGCCAAAAAGTCGCCGGGGTTTACACCGAACAGAAGATGAGGTACCGGATCGGTTGTCACCATGCCAACATCAGTATGGGTTACGCCGACGGCAAACAAATCGCCAAGCGATTTTACGCCAATAACCGGATCGGCCGTGGTTCCCATCCCACTATAGCTAACTTGAACGGCATCGGGATAATCGAAAATGTCGGCCGGATTCTGCAAGATAGTGGACATGTCGTCCAGCATCGGAGAATTGGATAGCGCGTTCATGCGCGCATTCTGAGCCAGTACCGTTGCGACGGTGGCTACCGCGGCGAATGCCGCGCCTCTAAAAGTAGTGGTACGCATTCAAACTCCTCCTTTTGAAATAAAACGATGATGAACGATTCTCTTTGGAACGGCCGGGGATCCCTTCGCAAATCAGCGTGAATAATATACAATGGCCGTATTAGTAGGTCAATGTTTGGCAAAACGGTTGATGTCGGCGACCAGGATTAGAATCGGCGAGGGTGTAAAGACAAACTATTATGGAGTTCCAATCGATGATCCCTATCCAAACCGGTTCGGTGATGGCGATAAGTCGATTTTTTGATGGCGGTGAAAGCGTTCGTCAAATATGCTGTAGAAGCTGTTCGGTCAGCGTGAAGTAAAATGACAGTATACGATCACCGCTAAGCGCGGCGATCCACACACCGCATGCCAGAAACGGCCCGAAAGGAAGCCGATGGTCATCGCGGAGGGCTTTGAATGCCAGAAGCCCCAAACCAATGACCGCCCCCAAAAGTGATCCTAAGACTATACCGAGAAACGCCGCCGTCGGTCCCCAGACGGCACCCAGAAATGCCATGAGTTTAATATCACCACCCCCCATGGCGTCCTGTCGGCGCAAAAGCCATTCCCCGATAAGCCCCGTCAAAAGCAAAAACCCTCCGCCGGCCACCACGCCGAGACCCGCCTGCAAAGGACTGATCCCGCCGGGTGCCAATGAGGCGAGAATGCTTACAACGAGACCGGAAAGCGTGATGGTGTCGGGGATTATATAATGTTTGAGATCGATCACCGCAACCGGTACCAGTACCAGAAGCGAAGCAGTCCGGAGCAACGGGGCAATCCACTCCCAGAAAACATGAGATTCCGCCAGAAATGGTATCCACTCGGTTTGCCACAAGAGCGCCGTCAATACCGCCGTGCCCAGCTCTACCAACGGGTATTGAAGCGATATTTTCAAGCCACATCCGGCGCACTTACCACATAGAATAAAGTAGCTGACAACCGGAATGTTTTCGTACCATCGGATTGAACGACCGCAGTGGGGACAGCGGGAACCGGGCCATACTATCGACTCGCCGTGGGGAAGTCGATGTATAAGCACGTTGAAAAACGAACCTAAAATGAGCCCGAAAACTGCTGCAAAAAATGTCCCGAATAATCTCATGGACGATTCCCCGAATGAAGCTTCGGGTGGACTGAAGCTCGTTTGGCTAAATACTTCGGCGACCTTGCTTTTTCGAGAAACTTGTTGCTACGTCGCTTCGCCTCTTCCTGCTTTGACGACGGTGTTTTGGTAAGGTGTCGCTCGTAGCGCTTAAGCCGATCGTGGGGAGGATCCAAAAGGGAAAGCGGAATACGAGTGAGCGTACGATAGAAAACGGAGCCCGACCGTATATCGGAGAAAATCGATGTGGGGAGAACCGAAAGTGCGAGTACGGTGACCCATATAAGAACAAGCGATTTGGCCACTCCCGCGCAAGCGCCTAAAATCCTGTCCAGCCATCCCAACATCGCCAAATGCACGATTTTTTTGATAAGCCATCCCAGCATGAGAAGGCTTGCCGCGGCGGCGCCAAACGCCGCAATGAACGCAATCGCAATCCGGATTTGCTCCGGGATATGCGGCATCCCAAGATAAGGCAATACAAATCCATGTCCAAGGTATGCCGTAATAAAACCGCCGATTAGTGCAACGAGCCTGAAAATCTCAATCACAAATCCACGCTTGAGACCCAAGAGCGCAAATGCGGCGACGGTGACGGCGAAGATGATATCAAGGCTATTCATTGCATGATCGAGTAGTTTGCGAAAACGAGGAACATTCCCTATCGATACATATCATTACATAAACCGCCGCGTAATCCGCCTAACACCTCAAAGTACAACCGTTTGCCGAATAAATGAAAAAAAAGACGGGATTGCACTCCCGTCTTTGCATTCCGGGCGGGGGAGAATCCGTACAATCAGTTCTCTTCAATCCCTACGACGCCGTCACCCTCCATGAAAAAGACCTTAACGTTGCCTTTTTTGTAGTACCACTTTTCCTGCAGGGCCCACGGCTGCTTAATCTGCTCGATTTTCTTGGGTTCTCCCAACAGAAAGCGTACCGTCTCACGCCTCATGCCTATTTCGAATCGTCCGTCCAGTATACAGGCCTTGTCCAACTCCGGCAGATCGGGGTGTGCTTGAATATAGGCGTCGATTTGAGCCTGGTCCGGCTTTACGAAATCTCTGCTCGATCCGCATCCCCCAAGAACGATTGCCGTAAGGGCAACCGCGCTAAGTACCAGCTTGATCATTGTCGAAATTCTCCTTGCTGAAGTAGATCTTTACGAGTTTGTCAAGACCCACCACCTCCAGCACATCTTGAACATATTCATTAGGCGCAATAAGGACCAACTGTCCATGCTTCTGCGAAAGCATGTTGTGGCAGTAGATCAGCACATTGAGCGCGCCGCTGTCAAGATAGGTCACATTCTCGAGATCGAGCGCGATATGGAGGTGGTTTTTTTCGATCAGACCGTTGACAAACGATTTTAGAACTATGGAATCCTTCAGCCGGTTGATCTTGCCGGAGATGTCGACAATTTTAAAATCGCTCTTCTCCCGCGTATTGAGATCCATCGGCGTCTCCTTACCCGCTGACAACAGTAGCTACTCATGTTTATGAATCAAATGGATGGAATCATCCGGTTCCCGAGTCATTCCCTCAAGCCGCATACGCTTTTCGGTGCTATTCGGCGATCGAGAAAATCGATCGGGAATAAAGCTCATTTTCGTATTGGCTCGTCTCGAAGAGAATTCCTACGAAGCCGGTTCTTCTCATTAAATATAGCATCACTCAAGCGCAAGGCACAAACGCATAAGCCGTTTAGACGCAGCTACTCATGTTCACTATGTTCCCGGTGACTTCAACATCGCCGACTGATCGGTTAGGTTTTGTTTAATCGATAAAATGCGGTGGGGGGGGGAGTCCGAGCGTAGGTTGCCAAAGCCCTTCCCCCGAAACCCATTTCAGACAAACATGCCGCTTTATCATTTCCTCCGTGCCTGTGAGCTGGTTCTGTGATTTTTCGCCGTGCTTTGGGGCTCCTTAAGCTCACGTTCCAGGCGACGAACCAGTTCCGTGGCCCCCTCCTCCTTTTGGCTCTGAGCGAAGGAAAGGGTTACCTTGATCCGGCTGCTGTCAAGCTGCGGGAGTCGACGACTGCGCCGTTCGATAGTTTGTTCGATTCGCGACGCCAGTTCACCGGCCTCTCGCTGATTGGTATTGGGAAGGATCACGATAAAACGATCGC
>WJJU01000536.1 GCA_014729595.1 Chitinivibrionales bacterium | reverse complement strand
TTAGTATATCTTTATATTTTTGTTGCTTCTATTGCTTTTTTATATTTCTCGTTAATTTTCCGTATCCATGTTACACCGGTAATAGAGTCAAGGCCCAAATCAACAAATTTTTCTTCTTCGTCTATTTCGTCGACTCCTAATTGCAGTTCATCCGCCAGCATTTTTTTAAGTGTAGCTATTATTTCGACAATGCTTTGGCTATCCCTTACTTTCGCGCTTGCTTTAGCTTCCTGTTTATTTTCGTATCCAACATTCTTTTTGTATTCTACATCTTCTTCTCCCGCACCATCAAAAGCTTTTTTTATACGCCCAACTGTGTCTTTCCGACCCACAAATGTTTTTTCATGCATGGAAAGCTCACGATCATAACTATCATCAAGGCGGTTCATAATTTCCTGATTGATACATGTTTTTAAGCTAACCAATGCTTCACGAGAACATTGCGCAATATCCGAAGCGAAACTCACAGCGGTTTGTATAATATCTTTTCGCGGAACAACAATTATCCGCGAAGCCCTCTCCCGAATTTCTCTTCCATAATAATTTTTTCCGGTAAACAAGGACTCCAATGCCAGGTCACGTCCCATTTTTTCCGGCATAATTAGGGTAGCACCGGCCCCCGGGGTGAACCCATAATTCATATACGGACTGGAATATATGCTTTCAGCACTGAATAATGCTATATCCGCGAACATTCCCATAGCCCATCCCGCGCCGATACTATGCCCTTGCATAGCAGCAATTACTGGAACTGGACATGTTAGGGGCAATTGATAAATTTTTGTATCTGTAAATTTTAGTCGTCCTTCCTGAATGGCAAGGAGTGTATCCTTGGTGCCGCCGGCGGAGAAAATATTATCATATCCTTTCAGCACGATAACTTTGCATTCCACGGACCGCTCAGCGTATGAGAATACATTGTACATGCCATCAATGAGTGCATCAGAGAACATATTTTTAGCGCTCCTGTCTTTCATAGTAATAACAAGAACGCCGCTTGCTTGAAGCTTGGCGGAAAGCACATCGGTTTCGATTTCGGTTATGTTTCTTTCGTTTTTATCACTTACAATAATGTCACCATAATATTTTTCCTCATTATTTATAAGATCTCCTATCTTCTCCCAAATTCGCTTAGTATTCCCGCCTTTCCACTCTCTTAGTTTTTTCGTCGGGAGAGCGCCCCATTTCTCTGCGATTTCAATTGCTCTTGAATGCATTTTCGCCGGTTCGGCCACAGCCGCAGTTCCTGATTTCCGCCTTATATCCTCTCCCGTATATTCTTTTCCCGTTAGAATCATTTCGTTTCCAAGATTCATCCCAAGGCGAATACGCAGCATTATCGCGGCCATTTGTGCCATCACGGATGTCTTTCGGATTTCGTTCGCGGAATATATTCCCGTGCTTTGATACACGCAAGCATCACAAAATTGACTAATCAAAAATGCAACACCCTTTACCCCATTTTTTAGGACCGCTATGACGGGAATAGTTGTTTGTTGCAGCAAATAGCAATATCTAACAACCAACTTAAATGAAACCGATTCGATCGTGAAAGGCAAAAATTCCTCGTGTTCGCTTGAAATAATTATCGGCAAGCCCCATTCACTTTCTTCTGCTTGCCGAAAAGCTTTTTCCAGCTCGCCAATTAAAGCTTCCTGATTATCCTTAAACTTTTTCGGGCGCATCGTTATACAAAGAGCATGTTGTGAATCCCGATCAATACTTATAATCTCAGCATTGTAGGCAGTTAAAGCAGGCGTAGCGCTTTTTTCTCGCAGGCCATATTCAGGCTTGCAATTTTCCTCAACCGTAAGTTCTCTAACCAACTGACGGATGTCTGGAGATACATTTCGCTTTAGCACGCATAATGCATTTGCGGGCTTTTCTACCAAGTTCGCCGCCAAAGCATGAGCTTGCTCATTCACTTTCTCTCCCGGATGTATCGCGCATGTCCAACCTTTACTTTTTAGCTCTTCGCCCGTTGCCGAGAATGATTGAAATAAGAAATCTTCCATGCATGAATCGCCGAACCGCAATCGTAATATGGATTCTTCGGTTTCGGTAGGGAATTCCCCGTTACCGGGATTACAAAACGAATAGCACCCATTTATGCTGCAAATCATCAGGTCACAAAGTGCGGCAAACATGAACCCCGCACCAGACGCATCACCAGCCATAGCGGCTATTATCGGATAAGGAAATTCAATTAGTTCTTTGAATAATCCATTAGATATAGCTTCGTTGATTTCCTTTCTTCCTCCATAAAGGAAAGTACTATCGCCGCCACCGACTACAACTGCTTTTAATGCTTGTATCCCTTTCAAATTTTTGAATGCAATCAGCAAATCTTTTATTATTTCCAATGAAAGTCTGTTGCCGTTCGAGTTATCCTCAACTGATATCTGATAGATTCCTTCGCGATAACAATAAATTTTGACCTTTGATGACATTCCTAATGTTGTTTCTTTTTCTTCTAATTGGAGATTTTTATTCTTTAAAGCAAATATAGGCTTATTCGCCGGCCCTGCACTCCAGGTCTGGTTATAATATTTTTCCAGGTCCGCTAGAAGAATATGCGCATGTAAGGCTTGATTATGGCTACAATCATTTTTTTGATTTCGTTGCGCGGAGTAGGTTATCAAATTCGGGTAGGCACCGTTTTCTTTATTTATTAGAGGCATTTTTTTTGGGGAGGTAACCGACTGCAATGATCGTGATGCTTCTTCTGAATCATTATACGAATTCGATATGTATTCTCTTAAGATTCCTTGTATTTGTATGCATGCATCGCCTGAGGAATTGCATATATCGATATTTATGTGATCACCCGCTTCATCATTGCTATTTTCCTTTTCCGGATAGATAACCGCGATCATCTCTTCCTTGCAAGTAGAAGCAATTCTCATATGAACTATTTTGCTTGGCATAGATTGCATCATTACCATCTCATTGCCGGTCAATGATAGAAAGAGGGAGGCATGCATAGCACCCTCGATAATGGCGGGATGAAGAAAAAATTCCTGCTCAAATATCTTTGCAGCATTAGTCAAATTTAGATACGCCATTACTTTGCGGTCGCCTTGCATCACTTTGGTAATCGTTCTATAATTTAATCCACAAACTATACCCGCCTTATTCAGCAATGAGTATATATCATCCGGCATTATGATTTGCTTATCACATTGTGCTTTCAAACGTTCTAAATTGTGCCTATTAATTGGGCTTTTCGAAACGACTGATGCATTACCTTGACAATATATCTTCTCCTCTTTACTATCCTTGCCATAAATTTCATAATTGATTTCACTTCTATTTGTCGGCATCAAGTCTATGTTTAGCGTTATCT
The DNA here is from genome assembly GCA_014729595.1 of Chitinivibrionales bacterium. GTDB lineage: Bacteria > Fibrobacterota > Chitinivibrionia > Chitinivibrionales > WJMI01 > WJJU01. Next base: position 538 of record WJJU01000536.1, on the reverse strand, counting down.
GCTCTGTTACAATGACGGGTTCACCAAAAACAATATCATTTATTTCATACTCTGATTCTTTGGATAGTTGCGGTGTAACTTTTTTTAGAGCGGCGTAAATTATTTCCAGAATGGCACTTGTAGGAATGATGCTGTAAGAGGTTCCATGCCGGCCCTGAAATCTCAAATCCCGAATGAAGGCTTCAGAACCATTAAACTTTGAGGTATAGGTGTAATTATCAAAATCTGAAATATTGCTATGCAGTAGAGGGTGCATAACCGATGCGGTTTTCACAGTCTTTTCTTCATCTTTTTGAATCCAGTATCGCTCGCGTGCGAAGGGATATGGCGGGAGACTGATGCGATTTGGAGGTGTATCTTCATATAACATACTCCAGTCGAAATCCAATCCGCTCACCCAAGGTTCGAGCAGTTTCGAATAGGATTGATTTTTAATCCATGATTCAATTTTCTTAAGTACGTTAGCATCATCTAAGGATTCTGATAAATTCTTTATATTTTTTTTGAGGCTTCCCCGGAAAGTATTGTCGTCTATGGG
>WJJU01000535.1 GCA_014729595.1 Chitinivibrionales bacterium | reverse complement strand
GGTTTGGATCGCCACCGCCGACATCAAGGACCTTCATGTACGCAAGGGGCGAACGATGGTGCCGTTTTTGGAGATCCTAGCCGATTTGATCGACCGAGGCGTCTCGGTACGGCTTATTCACGCGCGGGAGCCGGGACCTCGATTCAGGGAGGATTTCGATCGTTATCCACAGCTTATCGAGGGGCTGGAGCGCCTTTTGTGCCCGCGAACACATTTCAAGTGCGTTGTGGTCGACGAGTGTTGGGCTTATACGGGGAGTGCAAATCTGACGGGAGCCGGAATGGGGGCCAAGGCTCGTACCCGGCGCAATTTCGAAGCCGGTCTTGTCACCAGTGACCCGACCTTAGTTTCGGCCGTTATGGACCAGTTTGATTCGGTATGGATGGGAACGTATTGCGGCGAGTGCGGACGGCGAGAGTTCTGCGGCGACTATCGGGAAATGAACGGGAGGTAATGTTTCGATACGAAGTACCGCCCGGGAACGCCGACCCCGTCGGATGCTGGGGGCCTTCATAGCGAAACCGGCTTGAAAAATCGTGGTATTACTATGGCGGAAAAAGGTTGAGTGTCTTCACGATTTAAGACGTGCCGTGGAGAACCAGAAATCGCCGATATTTCGGATCATTTCTATAAAGCGGTCGAGGTCCAGGGGTTTGGTGAGATAGCAGTTTGCCTGCAGTTCGTAGCTTTTCAGCACGTCCTCTTCGGCTTTGGAGGTTGTGAGAATGGCGACGGGTATGGTTCTGAATTCCGGATCTTCTTTTATTTCGGCAAGTACCTCGCGCCCGCTTTTCCGGGGCAGATTGAGGTCGAGGAGTATCATGTCCGGCCGTGGAGCGTTTTGGAATGTGCCTTCGCGTCGGAGAAACGCGGTTGCCTGTACACCGTCGCTTGCTACATGAAGGCGAATCGCATGTTTGCACTCACTGAACGCTTCTTCTGTAAGTCGTACATCCCCGGGGTTGTCTTCGACTAAAAGCACATCAACGTAATCTTTGTCTTCGCTCATCGGTACCTCAATTTTCGATTGTGTCACCAATTGGTTTTGCCGCAACCTCGGGAGAGGCACGTGGTTTGGGTGTCCGAGAAAGAGCACCTTGTGATAGATAGTTCGACATACTAGCTCATTCGGGCGGTAAAATTACGGTTGCCAACCAGAATGATTCGATCGCTTCAAGCATGCTCATGTAATCCGCAAGTTCGATCGGTTTTGCTACAAAGCAGTTGGCGTGATTGTCATAGGTGTCGGCGATGTCTTTGTCGGCCGTCGAGCCGGTAAGGACGATGACCGGAATGCGTTTCAAAGCCGGATCGTTTTTTATTTCGGCAAGAACTTCGCGTCCGTCGCGCCCCGGCAGATTCAGATCGAGGATAATGATGTCGGGACGTGGAACCTGATCGAACGGGGGTTCCTTTCGCAGGAGTTTTATCGCCTCTTCGCCGTCACCGACACTATGCAGTCGGCTGCTCACCGTTCCATGTTTAAACGCTTCCCGTGTAAGGCGGGCGTCGCCGGGATTGTCTTCGATGAGCAGTATCTCTATCGGTCTTCCAATAAGCTGATCACTCATGCGTCATTGCTCCCCACTGTGTTTCCGTCATCCATTCTTCGGGGTAGGGGGGGTGATGTGGGAGGGTGAAGAAAAAGGTTGTTCCTTCATTAGGCGGGGACTCGATCCATATACGTCCACCGTGGCGTTCTACGATCATGCGGCATGCGGCAAGTCCGATGCCTGTGCCGTCGTATTTCGTGCGCGGGTGCAATTTTTCGAATAGTTCGAAGATTTTGGTATGGTGCTCACTCGGGATGCCGATACCGTTGTCTTTTACCGAAAAGAGCCAGTAACGGGAAGCCTCCGGTTCTCCGGCGGCGGTAAGCTCGCCGTCGATGCATAAACATTCCTTCGCCGTGATCCATACGCACGGCGATTCGGTGGTTACGAATTTCAGGGCGTTGTCGACCAAGTCCTGCATAAGGCGCAGCATGTGCTTCCGATCTCCTCTGAGCGAGGGGAGTTGGTCGTAATCTATTGAGCCCCCGCGGGTCTTCAGGGTGACACGAAGATTGGCGACGACCATACGGACGATTTCCGTCATCTCTACGGTGTCGAGGCGGAGTGGTTGTTGACTGAGGGTAACGTAGGAGACC
>WJJU01000534.1 GCA_014729595.1 Chitinivibrionales bacterium | reverse complement strand
ATTTGACCGACTACGACAGACGCTGTCTGGATTACGCAAAAGAGTATTCACGAGACTTGTTGGCGATCGACGTCAATATCGATGTGGACAAGATGCTCGATACGGGATGGCGTTTGTTTGGGAAGTATTTCTCGAAGGACGAGGTTGGCATTAAGCAAGAATTGGTAAAGAAGTATTGGGTGAGCTGATCGGGCCTGCTCATTGTATTGATATGCCCATGAGGACTGATACATGGCAATAAAAGTCCAGTATAACAAGACATTTCTGCAATATCTCCAGAAGCAATTAAAGGTTCGGGAGAATGCGCTTCCTACCTTGCAGGCCAAAGAAGCGGCTTTGCGGCTCGAGGTAAAAAAGGCGTTGGAGCAGGTCAAGGAGGTTCGGCGCCGGCTCGAAGAAAAGGACCGCGAATTGGAGAAAACGTATCGCTTATGGCCCGAGTTTCCCGAAGGGCTGGTATCAATAAAGGATATAGTGCTTGATATCAAGAAAATCGCCGGGGTAAAAACGCCGATTTACAAAAAAGCCGTATATGAGGTACGTCCACACAGCTTATTCGGTAACCCGGCGTGGATACCCGAGGGCGTGGAGTTGCTCAAAGCGGCAGCCGGCTTGCGGGTAGAAAGAATGGTAGCCGAGAAAAAGGTAGAAATACTGGAATTTGCCCGAAAGAAAACGACCCAGAAGGTCAACCTTTACGAGAAAGTCCAGATCCCTGAGTACAATAGTGCGATACTGAGTATCAAGCGTTTCTTGGAGGACCAGGAGAATCTCGCCAAGTCATCGCAGAAGATACTCAAGACACGACTAGCGGCGTCGGAGGCGGCCTGATGATCGTTGAGATGAAGAAGCTAACGTTGCTGCTGTATCATCGCGAGAAAGAACAATTTCTGCGAAAGCTGCATGAGTTGGGCGTTGTACATGTGGAAGAGAACCCCGACGCAAGCTCCGAGGCGCTGCGTGAGGTGCAAGAAACGATTCGCGCGGCTGAGCGTGTGCGGCAAGCGCTGCATCGGCTGGAGGCGGCAAAGAAACTTTCCCTGGAACCGAAATCGGATAAAGATGCCGATGAGGTGGTGGCGCTTTACGGTGAAATCGAGTCGCGGAGCGAAAACCTCGAAAATCAGCTTCAAGTGCAAAAAAAGAACGTCTCGGTCCTTGAACCGTGGGGAGATTTCGACCCTTCGTATGTCGAGCGTCTTGGGGAAGCGGGTATTGGGGTGCGCTTTTTTGAGACAAGCCCCAAGAAATTTGAGACTATGGAAAAGCCCGCCGTTCCCTTCGAGGTAATCAATCGTAAGGGCGGCTCGGTATATTTCGCCGTATTCGAGCGGGGAGAAAAGACAAAGGTCGATGCCGACGAGGTGACGCTTCCGGCCATATCGCTGAGCACCGCGCGCCGCCGTATGCAAGAAATCGAGGGCAAGAAGGCGGGGGCCGACCGGGAACTCGATGAGTTGACACGTTACCAGGGAGTGCTCAACGGCTTTTTGGCGGAACAGCAGTCCGGTCGTGATCTGGAATCTGCGCGATTGAGTATGGGCGATCAGGTCGAGGGACGGGTGCTGTCGTTTACCGGATGGTTGCCGGCGGCAAAAGAAGAAAAAATCCGGGCATTTTTGGATCAGTTCCCCGCGTGGTATCGGACCGATGATCCTGCTCAGGGCGATAAGGTGCCGGTTGAGTTGGTAAACAAAAAAGCTGCGGGTCTTTTTGAGCCTATCGTCAATATCTACTCCCTGCCCGATTATTTCGAGCTTGACCCGACACCGTTTATCGCGCCGTTTTTCGCGTTCTTTTTTGGGCTTTGCTTGGGAGATTTGGGCTACGGGGCCGTTCTGATCGTAGTTTCGCTTGTGGGTTTAGCGAAAGGCCCCAAAAATTTCAAACCGTTCATGGCGCTTGGTATCATTCTAGGCACTATGACCGCCGTTGCGGGAATATTTCTCAATACCTTTTTTGGGCATCCCATATTCCAAGTTCCCGGTTACGAGAATGCCTTTGTGGCGGGGACACGCGCCGCGGCGCTTTTAGCGCCGGTGGAAACCGAGACCGGCACGTATTTCCCCGCAATGCCCTTCGCGGTGTACATAGGAGTGCTCCAGATAATCGTTGGTGTGATTCTCAAAGGGATAAATCGTGTAAGGAATAATGGGCCTGTATGGGGCATTCAACCCGTTTCGCATATCATGATGATAATCGCGGTGACGGCATACCTTGCTCGCCTGGATTTTTTGGATCTGAAAAAGCTCGAACTCGGTCAATTCGCGATTGGAGAAGTGGTCGCGAGCGTTCCCATGAATGTTATCATAGTATTGATCGCCGGCGGCCTTGTTTTGCACATGCTATTCAATAATCCCCATAAAGGTTTGGCGATGCGCATGGGGCTGGGTTTGTGGGATCTTTACCAGTTTGCCCAGGGGCTGATGAGCGATGGGCTCTCATATCTTCGTCTTTTTGCACTTGGGCTTGCCGGTGGTCTCTTGGGTGCTGCCTTTAATCAGATCGCATTTATGTTTATAACGGCCGAGGACGGGAGCGTTAATTACGCGTCGGTGGGAATCATAGGAACCATAGCGGTCCTGATTGCGGGGCATACCCTCAATCTCGTACTATCCGCTCTCAGTGCTTTTGTTCATCCTCTCCGCTTGATATTCGTCGAATTCTACAATAATCTTCAGTTTAAGGGCGGCGGGGTTCCGTATCGTCCCTTGTCGAAGGAAATTAAAGCCTGAACTATACAATCACCCATTTTTTGAGGAGGTCCAGAGATGGATTGGGGTCATACGCTTGCGATGATAGGAATTGGAATAATGGTGGGGCTGTCGGGGGCGGGCTCCGCGATCGGCACCGCTATCGGTGGTGCATCGGTGTTGGGAATGATGAAAAAACGACCCGATGCCTTTGGTAGCGGACTTATCCTCGCCGTATTGCCTGCTACGCAAGGTCTCTATGGTTTTGTAGGCTTTATTATCTATAACGGTGTGGTGACCGCTTTAGGCGGTGGGATGACTCTGCTTCAGGGATCGGTGGTCTTGGGGGCGGGTATTGGTCTTGGTGTTACCGCTCTGATCTCCGCGATTCAGCAGGGCAACGTATGTGCCAACGGTATCGCGGCGATCGGAAGCGGTCACAATGTGTTCGCCAATGCCATGATTCTTGCCGTTTTTCCTGAATTTTATGCGATTCTCGCGCTTGTAGCGGCGATTTTGATGCGTGGGGTTATTGGCGCTTAAGCATAGAAGAACACTAGGTCGTGCAAGTATAAAAAAAGGCTCCGTGTACTCGCGGGCCTTTCTTTTATTTAACCCTTCTTACACTTTCCGCAGTCTTCATTCAATCCTTGTGCCCAAGCTCCTCCAAACACACCGGAACTCAACAGTACTATAAAGGTATCAAAGAGAACTTCCCCTACAAGCCCACAATACGTCTATCAAGCCCATGTTCGGCCGCTCCTGATCGGTGGGTGGTTACTTGAAGGTGCTTCATCGTTATCTCGTGGCAACGATGGCTGAGGTGAAGCAATTGGCCTCGTTGACGATGTGTATAAAGCTTCTAAGAGAAAGGATACGGCTTTGCGCACGATTGCCGCAAAGCTGATCGGAGAGGGATTGGAGAATGTGCAATGTGAAGAGGCATTCACGATTATTGAATAGGGGAGCTATAATGCGCTTTCGTATGGGCTTGAGCCTCGCCTAAAATTCGTGAACGGGGCGCGCCGAACGGATTGAGAAGATTGCCGGGTTGAGCTGTCGGTGGAAGTTGATGAGGGCAAGGGGGCGAACCCTCTAACCCTCATTTTTTTTGCCGATTTCCGGATTACTTACACCTGAAGAATAGGGAGTTCACGTCACCGTTTTACCCGTGCATTACCTTCCCAAATGCTCCACACTTGTTCTTCATCGGCGGGTTGACCGTAGTCGGTCTGCATGGTCGTGGCCAGCGCCCCGGTTGCCCAGCCGAACTGTGCCCACTTTTCCGGTTCCCAGCCTCTGAGAATCGCATAGAGCATGCCGCCGACAAATCCGTCGCCGCCGCCGATACGGTCGAGTACCGTAATTTCGCGAGGTTCGATGACATGCCAGGTATCACCCGCGGCCATGATGGCGCCCCAAAGATGGGTGTTGGTGTTGACGACTTGGCGGAGCGTTGTGGCGAACACGCCGGCATTCGGATATGCCTCCTTTGCCCGGTTGATCATGCCCTTAAAGCTTTCGATTTTTGCTCCCAGGTCCTTGCCGCCGGCTTCGGGACCTTCAATGCCCAGGCAGAGCTGGAAGTCTTCCTCGTTGCCAACCAGGATGTCCGATATACTCGCGATCTCGGTGAAAATCTTACGGAGTTCTTCTTCGCGATTCTTCCAGAATGAAGTGCGATAGTTGAGGTCGAAGGAGATGCGGGTGCCGTGCTTTTTTGCGGCTCTGGCGATTTCGAGACAGAATGTTCCCGTTTCGGGAGAAAGCGCGCCGATCAGGCCCGACAGGTGTACCACTTGTACTCCTTCGCCGCCGAAAATGCGGTCCAGATCGAAATCGTTTACGTTGAGCGTTCTCCCCACTTCCCCGGCACGATCGTTGTGCACTTGCGGTCCCCGCGAACCATAGCCGCTGTCGGCGATATTGAAT
>WJJU01000533.1 GCA_014729595.1 Chitinivibrionales bacterium | reverse complement strand
GACGGAGACTACCGAACGTTGTGCAAGGGTATTTTTCCGTCCATCTCCGTACCAAAAGCTAAAAAATCAATAAAACTGCTTCTCGACCTTGGCTTGATTCGAATCGATGAAAGCGGCTTTTGTAAACCGACTCAAAAGATTATCACCACCGGTGAATATGCCCGAGATGAAATCATTCGTCAGTATCAAATTCTTGCTCTTGATCTTGCCAAACAGGTTATTCTTCAAGGGCAAAAGCATCCCCAAAAAGTTATAACCAAGACTATCAGCATTTCAAAAAACGGCTATGACCTTATACTAAAGCACCTTGAAAAATTCAACAGAGAGATCACTTCGATCATTCACAAGGATGAACACGAAGACGATCAAGTATGTCAACTCAACTTTCAGTTGTTTACTCATTGGAGGAAGGACTCATAGATGATATTCCGGTTCATTGACACAAAGCGCGCCGGCAAGACTCGCCTTCTTGGGGTCATTTTATCTCTGCTTTTAGCTCTTCAGTGCACCAAGCAAATCGCAGGCACCTCTTCAGACACCGATACGGGCACAGTCGCGATGTTGCTTAATCCGGATTTAACGCCCGCCGCCAATGCCTCGGTGAAGGTTTATGATTTCAGGGACACTTCATTGGCATACGAAACCACGACCGACGGCAACGGCAACTATTCACTTGCGCAGCTCTATGGTGAATACTCAATTTGGGCCGAAAAAGATTCATTTGTCGCTTACAATGATTCGGTGTTCTTGGACTACTCGGATGAGAACATTCCCCGCGATACGCTTCTGATACCGGGGAAACTCATCGGGAGAATCGAAATGGAACAGGGTGACCCGTTCTCTTCGGTGACGGTAAACGCCTTGGGAACACATATTCATACCAATGTACAGAGCGACGGGACCTTCACTCTCGAGGGGTTGGCGGAAGGAGAATATATTCTTAAATTCTCTTGCAGCTTGCCTGATTATACCCCGACGTATTCCTCTCCAGTAAGCGTGATAAGCGGACGCGAAACCGTTATTGAAGAGCCGTTCTCGCTGAACTATTTCGGCATACCCTATGTAACAGGCTTTAAGGCAACTTTTGATACGGCACAAAGCCGTGTTCATCTGCGCTGGGATCAAACCGATTTCCCTCACATACAAGAATATGTGATAATGCGCAGGGAAGCGACCTCTTCGCGTATGACTTTTGTCGCTATCGCTTTTACCACGGATACATCGTTCTCTGAGAGCATTACCTTTTTTCATGATTCCTCCACACCGCGCATATTTCACTATAAGGCGGTAATAAAAGATCAATTCGAGAATATCGGGCGTGCATATGGGTATAAAGAAATCATCGCGGTCGGCCCGGAATTAGTAAGGACAACCATATCATTCAATCATCGTCACCACGCGAAAACAATTATCCACGATTCTATACCTATTATTGCCACGTTGAGTAATCCTACCAGGTTTATCGGGTCGGTGCGGTGGAGAACCGCGTTCGATGATGAACCGGTGCGGGTAACTAATTTTGCAAAAAACTCATTGATTCAAAGCGATACGCTCTGGTATTCATCGGCGCAATATGGCGAAGATATGATATCCGTCGAAGCTATAGATGCCGGGGGGGATCCGCGGTTTGCCGAATTGCCGTTACGCACGCAACGAGCCGTTATCCTATCCGCAAAAGACATGGATACACTCACCGGCATCATTGAACTGCGGGTGAAAGCAGAACCATCGGTCGATTCAATTGCCGTCGGGCTAGACGACAACTTTAGCGCGCCCGTTGGTATCGAAAACGGGATAGCCGAGATCGATTTTGACACACGGATTTATTACCCCAACGATATCATGCTTCTGCAAGTAAGAGAGAATTCCACGATTCTTGATTCCGCCAAAGTATATGTGGAAAATACCGATCCTATTATTGGCTGCTGGGTCTCGGAAAACGACAGCACTATAAGAGAATGCTATAGGGGAAACGGTGATATCGAGACAAACCGGGATTTAGGCTGGATACTTGGCTGGGAGAGAAACGGGCGGACCATAAGACTTATGCAGGCGGTGCCAAGTTCTTTGTATTTTGTTCCCTATTTTACTGATTATAATCACTGCACAATAGATGGAATCCAATTCATTCGCGAGGAATAGATTACTCTCAATGCAAATTAACATTACTCCGGCCGGTATGAACGTTGACATGGTCACAAAAGAAGCACGGTCTAAAGACCGTGACACACACTCCGGGAATAACCGATATGCCGGCAGGCGTAGTAAATCAACAAAGGATGCATCATGAAACGACCGGGCTTATTTCGAACGGCACTCATATCGTCACTCTTTACCGCTCTGATGTTCTCTAACGGAACAGCGGCATATACCTATGACATCAAGGACAGCGAGAGGGTCGGCTCCGTTGAACTCATCAAAAGTGGATTAGACATTACCGTCGGTACATGGTACCTGGATTGCGAACACACATTCGAGATCGCGGTCGATGCATACTCTCAAATACCCGCCGACCGAAAAGATTCATTATACATAATGAGCAATTTCGCTCTCCCCGCAAACGCCGTCATTGTGGGCGGGCTCTTATGGGATAAAAACGCCATTGTAAAAGCTCGCCTTTTGTCTCCTTACCATTCAGAAAACGACACGGATACACTAATAGCCGACAGCGGAGCCTTTGGGGAGGCGCAAATGGCTATTAAAAAAATCCACTCTTCCGATGATTATATCGGTAACGGCTACTCAAGCACGTCAATAACCGATATATATAACCTGAAAATTTCTCTAGTTAGATGGGGGTGGAACAAAAAATTCAGAATAAGATATCTTGTGCCGCGAAGAGAGTACGACGGCGGGCATACCATGCCTGTCATACCCAGTCTAAACCAGTATTTCTCGAGCATCCCAAGATCAATGGATGTGTCGTTGAAAAGTAACGATGATATCGATAGTGTTTTCATGAGGTATGATGGATTCGATGAGCCCTGCCTTTTGCCCTGCACAAAAACTATTCCTTTGAGCTTCTATGGGTGCCGCCATAATGAATCCCTCTATCATATACAGGTTCCCGGCTTGTATGATAAAAAGTCGGCAACAACATCCTTTGCATCCGGACATCCTTATGAAGGCAGCTATATGATGTATTGGGGGAGTGTGCCGCCCGAACTATTGCGGCAATCAGAAACGAGAACCGAAGTGATTTATATCTGGAAATGGTTTGATGAACATAACTTTGTAGGGATCGGCAGCGACGGGCGACGGCATTTCTATGAAAATGACGTCCCAAACCAGGCGTCTGACATAAAAAAAACAGCTATAGACTTAGGCTATGGCGGCGCTAAAGTCGGCCTTATTCATGACCGTGACAGCACGCATAACGACCGATCTTTTTCGTTAGCATACAAAGGAACACCCGAATTCGACCAGCTTGTAAATTATCTTCAGCAAAACACAAATAAATCATACTTACTCACTACGATTAAAAGCTCACAAAGCACAAATGCCTCGCCTGGCTATGGCTCCATGCCCGAAGAAGCCATCGTTGACTATGCCCGGGAAGGAGCGGATGATTTTACTATGTGCATCACCAATGCCTTTTCTATGTTTTCCGAAGAAGAGAATGTCATACGCCACATAGTGGTTGTAACCGCCGGCAGCCATTACCAAGTAGAGGGCCATACACAATTCTACTCCGACCCCGGTTTCGATAACGTGAGTTTTTCGACGTGGGGACGATGGCACGGTGTTCCCGTATACGATATCGAAAATCAATACACCTTGAAAAACAGGGCCTACTATTACGACTTTGACATTCCAAAGATGACCGCATACAATTATGTGGTTGATTTTGAATCGGAAGATGCAGAGCAAAAAGTTGAGCTTATCTCATTTTATAATTCAAAACAAATGGCCTATATACCACCGTTCTCGTTTTCCGGCTATTCAAAAACGCCCTGGAAAAACACGGTAACCTGGAATATGTACAACAAAAGCGGCATGCTTATTGGTACGTATGTCGATACTCCGATGACTGTTCAGAGTGAAGCCGACAGCGCCCTTGCGAAATTGTGGTCGGGAGCGGCGGATGCGTACACCGACACGCACGATCCGCAGTCATTAGGTGGCATTTTCGGTATCGTTGACCAATATTCATATATGCAGGTTTTTTCGGATGATTCTTCCGCCCAGCTTATCGACAACGAACCACCGGAACAAATCGCTTACTTCAGCGATGAGGAAATTATTTGGCGAGACCCTACCCTTGCGCAGAATACAATTCGTGACAATTGCCAACCGTCATTCCAAGTCAAGGTATCAGGGAACAAAATAATCGTCTCCGTGATTGGTGTCCCCAATAGCGAACCAATCAGCGTTACCTTGTACAATGCGAAAGGGCAAATTGTTTACACTAAGCGTTTCAGCACACCTAGCCAACGGCTTGTCATCGATCGAAGCGCAATAATGGATGGGTATCGGAATATCTCAACGGGCTTCTATATGTGCTTGATCGAGAATGCGACAGTGCGTGTGAAAAAGTCTATTGCACTGTTATAATAGGTAAGCTTTGTAGCCTGCATCGACTATAGGGAGGAATTTGTATGGGTTCATCAAGTGGCCGCCACCGAATTTCAGGCCACATGCACCCTGGAGAATAAAAAGTGGCCGAACTCACCTAGTTTCCATTCGGTCACTTCTTTACTCTCCGCCAAAAATGATTCGAATCTCCCCATAGATCGTACCCCACCACTCGCCCAACCGAGGCGATTCGGGCGGCAAGACATCCTTTGCACTGCGTCGCGGTTTCATCGACACACGGTTTCCCTTCGTAGAGCAAGTAATCTTTACGGTTTTCGGTAGGCGTCAATTGAGGCATGATAACATTGGCGCCAAAAGAAAGCCCTAATTCTCTTCCTTGAGGGTCCAATGCCTGAAGAGCCGTGGTGGCGGCGATATTGACATCTTTTAGAGCCAGACGAACGACCGCGATCATGCGCAGCGCCAGTTCAAACCGCGTTCGAGGATCTCCATCACTATCGTCGCAAGCCATGGGGGTTTTCCTATGCGGGATATAGGGCCCCATGCCGACCATATCGATATCCATGTCTTTCATGAAAAGAATATCATCGGCAAGGTCCTCGACCGTTTGGCCGGGAACGCCGATCATGACCCCGGTGCCGACCTGATAGCCGATTGATCTGAGCGTACGTAAACATTCTATACGGTTCTCTAATTTCTGCTGCCTGATCCCTGATCCTGATAGGGATTTTGATTTCGATGCCTGCCGGGCTCAACAAGCGCTTCTCGTGTGTCTCAGGCCCGGCAAGAATGCTGCAACCTCAGTTTAGAACCGCCTTGCGTCTACCACACAAGACCATTCTGTGAACAAAATGCATTGATTTCGAGGGCGGAATCAATGTCAACACCGGTTTAATATTTCCCGTTTTTTCCGGCAAAAGATTTCCCATTTTGGGCAAAAAAACTACTACTTCATGGGGGGAACCAACCCCGACTTTATGCGGTTTTTGAGTCGGTATGATTC
>WJJU01000532.1 GCA_014729595.1 Chitinivibrionales bacterium | reverse complement strand
TTGTACCACCGGATGGTACGGGTCGGGGCGTATCCAAGACATAAATATCCGTACGAGTAGAATTATTTCATATACTCGAAGTGCATAATAAACATAATGAAGAGGATTCATTGTTCAAGCTTTCTACTGCGGTTTACCTAAGCTTCAATTAAAAAGGAAAATACATAATAATTGTTCAGACGCTCGAATCGTCATCCGGAATTAATATTTTTGGTAGTTTCCGAACGTACCGTATCCGATAATGTTTGGTGGTTTGTTAAAATAGGTAATAAGATGAAAAAGCCGACCATTATACCCCCTCATGTTGCAGGTTTCCTCCTTACGCTTCAAATTCCGCTGCTCTTTTTTATGAAACAGTTCCGCCTTATTCTTTTTCCTTATACTCTTTTCGGTATTCCTTTTATTATAGGCGGCATAGGATTGATCATCGCAACGAACCATTTTTTCAGAAAATACAAGACAACGATAACGTACGGCGATTCCACCCACCTGATTACCGTCGGCCCCATGCGCTATTCTCGAAATCCGATGTATCTCGGCATGTGCATATTCCTTTTCGGTTGCGCTTTTGTGGTAGGAAACATTCTTGGTTTTGCACTTCCCTTGATTGCCTTGGCCATTTTCCACCGCTATTTTATTCCCTACGAAGAATATCGAATGCGGCAAACTTTTGGAGATTCATACAGGCACTATACCGAAAATGTCAGACGCTGGATCTGATTGCCACGTTTGGGATAGAATGTATCGTCTTGCATGCGGCAGAAAAGTAGTTTTTCCGTGCAAAGACGACTTCTACAAAGCTACTTCGCCTCCGGTCGCTTCCATGAGAGCCTCCGTGACCGGGTTTTGAGGAATAGTTGGGCATTCCGCCCCCTATTAGTTGATTGCGATCACGGAAACGCTCGCCGGGTCCACGAAGTGAGAACCGGTTTGGATTCGTCATGCGAAGACGGCCAAGCTGGAACAGTGGAATTTTCAGAAAAGAAGGGAAGGCGTAAGCCTCCCATAACAATAGGGTATCCATGGCACGTCTTCCCAGTCTACTTAAAAGCCGGGCATGTCCAGCCCGTATTTAACGAAGAACCGTAAATGGTGCCGTCGTGGTATAATCCTCCGCCTCCATCCCGAGCATTAGAAAACCACTGCGTGCCCCGCCTTGTTTCCGTGCCTTGGCCCACGAAGCGCCATAGCACCCCGCTTTTCAATAGCCGCCCACAAGCTTACCGACAACCCGACCGCGTGCATTGTAAAGCAGGATCCGGACGTGCCCGTCGATTTTGCCGTTGAACTATCACCAGACAGTCCCATCAGTCAAAACCTCACAACCGATCCATAGTCGTTTACTACGAGGCCAAACCCCTTTGACACGCCAGGACTTGTCGAGACATATCTGAAAATACTTCTGATATTCCCGTAAGAATTATCACCAGCAAAAGCAACATCGGAATACACGCATCCCTCGATCGTAAAATGAGGCACGGCGAAACCGTCGAGCGATTTGGCGACCTCCGGCTTGTAGTCCGAATCAGGACATGCCGGAGCCTTGCCGTTCATGCCGTCGGTAAGTGCAAGCCCCGGCGAAGAGGCGTCAAAACCATTGCCCGTTACATCGTAATGGGTATTGTCCGCGGTAGAGTCGAATGACCAATGAGGAAATACTTTCTTTTCGTGTATGCCGGCGATGAGATATTTCTCCAAGCAGGGGTGCAGTTAATTGATAGCGTGTGATCCGACCTTTAGGTCAGGCTTTCCCTGGTTGACCCCTTACACAAATCGTGCTCGGAGTAATTATTCTATCGAGCACCAGCGAGCGTTCCTCGCCATTCACCAAAGGGATATTCTTTCAGATACATTTTGATATACCGATTCGATTCCGGTGGATAATTTCACTATACGATACCGCTTTTTGGTAAGAAATGCCCGTTGTTTTGAGTAGGGCGTTAGGCGGAGAGTAGTCCCGGGTACTCACAATTGTTCGTCAATATCGTGCCTTCATATCAGGAGGTGGAGCACCATAAAAACCGAAAAAGTGCGGGAATAGCATACTTTTTTATAGCTGAACATAGCTATAAGAAAGGCCGTCGAGTATTATTTTGAGTCGCAATGGTGGGTTTCGGGTTGTTATTTGTACCTCTAAGATCCTACATCCGAATATTTTTCTTAAATAACAACAAAAAAATGCCTTTTTTTTTCGTTTTGCCGGCGGATACGAATTATTTTTTAATAGATACTTAGGCAACCCTTGGAAAC
>WJJU01000531.1 GCA_014729595.1 Chitinivibrionales bacterium | reverse complement strand
TTGTATACCCGATCGAGCCAATTCTCCAACCGCCTCCATTGCTCGGGCGAAAACTCTTCCAAACTACTCCACATAGCGGCGTTTTTCGCCGATTCCAATTGGCCCCAGTTAAGTCCCAGCTTCTCCCAAAAACCCCTCGTCACCATTTTGCCCGAAACAACACCGATCGAACCGGTAATGGTTCCGGGATGAGCGACGATTTTATCGGCGGCGGCGGCAACGAAGTATCCGCCCGATCCAGCCACATCCCCCATCGACACAATCACCGGTTTCCCCGCCTTCTTTGCACGGACGGTTTCGCGCCGGATAACGTCGGACGCCACATAGGAACCGCCGGGACTGTTCACCCGGAATACGACGGCCTTCACCGATTTGTCTTCGATCGCCTCCCGGAAAGCGGCCGACACGGTCTCGGCGCCCATCAGCACTCCCGACATAGGCGTCGATCTGCTTTTACCGCGGTATATTGAACCGACCCCGTAAATGAGAGCGATAGTCTTACCGCGTCGGTAAAGGCTTCCCACGCGACGCCGGTAGGCGCTGAGATAAAGGAGACGAGGTTTTTTACCCGCGTTGCTTTTCACCCGCTCATATACTTCGTCCCGATACCCCAAGCCGTCGACAAGACCCAATTGCAGGGATCGTTGAGCCGAATACGGGCCTTCGTTCACGATTGTTTTCACACTGTCGGCGGGAATACCCCGCGCTTCCGTTATAGCACTGGTCAACTGATTCATAAACGATTCAAGCACCGCGCGATCTTCCTCGCGATGCGGTTCCACATAATCGGTCCGGGTGAAAGTGTATATATAGCTTTTGTACTCCTTTCGATGACCCAATTGCGGGACGACACCCAACTTATCCAGTGTACCTTTTGCAAATGGAGTACGCGTTGCGAAACCGATCAACCCCAGAGTTCCCGACGGCTGCACATATACTGAATCGAATGCGGTGGCAAGGTAATAGTCGAGATTTCCTCCGCGGCCCTCTCCAAAGGTTTCGGCGAAGGCGACCGCTTTTTTTCCTTTACTTCTGAAATACAAGACGGCGTTCCTGACCTCTTGTATCGCCCCCATCCCCAATTGAGTGCCCCCTACCCTTGCAATCATGGCCTGAACGCGTGAATCGTCCGCGCCGGCACGAATGCCTTCCACAACCTCTTTGATGGTTGTCGGCCGCGCCCGCAGCATCCCGCCCCATCGATCCGGAGGTTGGTACTCGACAATAGTGCGAGTCAGATCGGCCTCTATCACCGTTACCGGCGCCACTCTTTTTCGGGTGAAGCGGGAATAGAGACCACCAATCACGGCGATGAGAAGCAGGGCGACGGCGATGATGCCGATTATCATGAAAAAACGAACAAAGAACACTCTCATAGTACTCATTCCCTTCGTTGCGGTTCCCGTCACGTTGCCGCGAATATGGGTTGCGCCGTCAAATTAATGCAAACTTCTCGGTCCGCCCATAAAAAAAACGGTGCCGCGGTCGCGTGTGCCGGCACAAAATTTGTTCTTGCTCCATGTAACGGTCACCATCAACCTCCCCCTCAGGCGCGGGGTCCCATGAATAAACGAAAAGCGGTTTCCATTTTCGGTGGAGTTGTAGCCGGGTTCGCACTCCTGATCCTGCTTGCGATCGTTGTTGCACGAATAGTTTTCCCGCCGGAGAGAATCAAACGAATGGTTGTACGCCCGATGGAAGATGCTTTGGGGCGGGAAGTAACGGTTGATGACGCCGCCGTGACGATATTTCCACGGGTCGGATTGAGGCTTGGCGGTGTGACGATTGCAAATGCCGAGGGTCCCGGTTTCAGCGATACCCCCATGGTTTCGATTGATAAATTGACCCTGGCGGTTGGTATTCTCAAGCTGCTTCAAAGGGATATCGTCTTGACATCGACCGTGCTCCGGGATCCGGCCATTCTTTTCGAGACCACCGCCGAGGGCGCCACGAATATCGCCGGTCTCGGCGCACCACGGACCGACACGGACACTACCGATTCCGTTTCGATACCGTACCCGGTGACCCTTGAACGCATTCGAATGGTCAACGGATCGGTTACCTACCGAAATGCCGCCGATACCACTCTCCTTCGCCTGCGGGATATCTCACAACGTCTCCGGATACGCCTCGAACAAGAACCTCCGGTTGTTTATACCGAAGGGATTTCGAGAGTCGGATCGATTGTGCCGAACGCGGGGACGGAGGCACCCCGTGAGTTGCCGAATATCGAAATTCGCCACACGGCAACGGCCTATTTGCGGGAGCAAAGGTTAGTAATCGACACCGCGGTAACGACCTTTGGAAACAGCACCCTACGGGCGGGTGGGACCATTACGGCTACCGATGCCGGGCAGTCGGTAGAGTCCGGGTTTCACGCCGAAATAGATACGCGCTCGCTGAACGACGTTTTGGGCGATGAGCTGTTCGAAAAAGGGATACTCCTCGCCTGGGGACGTGTCACGGGACCATTGGACAAGGGGGTCGAGGCGATCGATATCCGGGCCGCCGCACAACTCAAGAGCATCGTCATGCGACACCCCATGCTTGCGACGCCCGTTGTTCTCGACGGCGAAACCACTATAGCCGGCGACAGCGCTTATGCGGACATCCTGGCGCGCGCCGGGGAATCCCGGGCGTCCGTGCAAGCCACCGTGGGCAAACCATTGCGAGTTTTGGCGGCCCCCGCACAACGCACCCCTCCCCTGCTGCGCTTCACCGTCGAATCACCTCTCATAGACTTTAATGAAATTTTAGCGCCCCAAGAAAAAAATGGAACCAAAGCGGCACGGCAAACCGCGGGCCCCGACACCATCCCATTCCTTGCCGCACCACTCCTGCCCATACCAACGCGGGGGACAATATCGTGCGATATTTTCGACTACCGGGGCCTTACCGTTCGCGATATAAACGGAACCTTTACCGCCGACACCTCGAGATCCGTCGCGGACATTACCGGTAATTACGGCGGCGGCGATTTTGAAGCGCGGCTTGCGACCGCGCTTTCTCCGACCGGACCCCCGGTCGTCAGTCAATCGCTACGCATACGCGAGGCGGCTGCCGAAGAGATAACCGACGATGCGCTGGGCCTGGTACCCGGCGAATCTTCACTCGTATCGTCGCTACGTCGAGGTGGGGTTCCGGTCTACGGAGTAAGCGATATCGCCGTCCAAGCCGATGCGAGCGGGCCGACGGTTGCGAATCTTATGGGAAGCCTGACGGCGACGGTCCAAGCCGCCGTGCGCGAAGGGCGCTTTGACGAAGCTCCCGTTCCCATGCAATTACTCGAGGTCGTAGAGAAACTTACACGCCAAGATCTTGCATTGACGTTCGATACCCTTCGCGCCGATTTACGCGTCGATACCGGAACGATACTTTTCGACACGATGCGTGTTGAGGCGCCGACCGGCTCATGGACAGCGCATGGAACGGCGGGGTTCGACGGAGCGCTCGATATGATCGTCGCAAGTCGCCTGCCGCAACTTCTTTCGCAAGAGGTCTTGGGCCTGAGCCAATCGGCGGATGAGCTTTTGGACGAAGCTACGGAGGGGACAATGCTTTCGGACATTTTCGGGGCGCTCGGGGCCGAGGCGATACCCACCGATGAAAACGGGTTGGTTAGTCTCCGGTTCGGTGTCGAGGGTTCCGTTGGTGACCCACGGATTCAATTTTTGGGATTTGGTGAAATTGGTAACGGTGAAGACGGCACCGAGGATAAAATCCGCCAAAAAGAGAAGGAACTCCAGGAGCGCATGGAAAAGCGGAAAAAATCATTGGAAGAGAAGGCGCAAGAAATAATCCCGGACTTTTTTGGCGGTGAGTAGCCCGAATCTTGTGATCCGATCATACCTTTCCCTTACCGAAGGAGATGTTCAGGGGATCCATGGTTTTTTCCACCTGCTCAAACATCAGCAACGATAAAGATTCCAAAAACTTTCCCTGCCACTTCGTTGAATCTATCCATAGTGACGCTAAGTCGCAGGGAACAGTTCCAATTATGAAAAAAGCAGCCTAAACGGCATGTTTATAACACGTAAAGGGCCAAACTCCAGGTGCCGCTTTGCGGCATCACCGTGAACCCGCCGCCGCGGATGATTCTTTACTCCGCTTTCAGGAGCATTGCATACACCGACATACCGGCACCATAGCCGATCATAACACACCATTTTCCGGGATCCATGCCCCGCGCAAGAAACTGATGAAGCGCAAAAAGGGCGGTGGGTGACGACATGTTTCCGTAGCAACGAAGGATTTCGCGAGTTACCGCCACGCTTTCTTCGCTGAGTCCAAGCTCGTCGCGAAGAGATTCGATCATTCGGTCCCCTCCCGAATGGAGCGCCCAGTAGTGGATATCGCCGACCGTGAGTTTTTCATCGGCAAGCAGTTCCCGCACAACCGGGGCCACTTGCTTGCGAACAATAGCCGGCAACCGTTGCGAAAGCTTGTTGTGTAGACGTCCGCCCCGGTATACATATCGCACGTCCTCTCGTTGCTCGGGAATGAATCGCCTTTTCGAAGAGACTATGCGAAGACCTTCCGGCTTGCTCCACACGACCGCCGCCGCGGCGCCGTCACCGAATATGGCATTGGATATCACAAGGCTCATGTCATTCGACATCTCGAACGTGGCGCTGCATATTTCTACCGCAACGCAGAGCACCGGCTGATCCGGGGCGCTTCGAACTAGCTGAGCCGCCATATCGATGTTTGGGAGGGAGCCCCCGCACCCGCTTCCCACCAGATCATACGCATGAATGTTTCGTTCCATTCCCATCTTTTCGATTAGATAGGTCGAGATTCCGGGGCACAGATATCCTGTACAGGTATTCACGACAATCCCCCCCAACTCCCTTACCGCTACGCCGGCCTTATCGAGCGCCTGTTGAGCCGCCCGCACGGAGAGCGAAACAGCCCACCGATTAAATCGTTCGATACGAACGTCGGGATCCTCGTCTTTCAACCCAATCAATTGCTCATCGTTTTCTACGGAAAGGTGACGCTTTGCCACACTGGGATGAGCGAACACTTTCCGTAAGACCCCTAACGTCCGAGGATTCAGTGAATCGGCATAGTGCTGATGAAGGAGTCGGGAAGCCTTCTCCTGGTCGACCTCATAGTCCGGATTAGCGATACCGATAGAGGCGATACGAACGTGCGGTACCTGCGTCATCAAATTGCTCCTAACATTCTTTGCGGTGTTGCCTTGACGGCATTGCCCGCGTGCCGGGCGGGGATGCTTTTCATGCATTCACCAGGTATACCCATACCACCCGGTGTTACCCCAAATTTTCCAATAGGCTCTCTGATATATATATTTCGCAATGCTTTTAAGTGGTAACGGCACCGCCGACACCCCCCCAAAGACCAATTTTTGCATGGAGCACGCTGCTATGAATCGTCGGATCGTGATCACGGGTTTAGGAATACTCAGCCCTCTTGGAGTCAGTACGGACGCCTTTTGGGAAAACTGCCTTGCAGGCAAAACGGTGGTAGAACCGATACCACCCCACTGGCGCGACTACTACGATTATTCCTGCCCTATTTGGTCTCCATTGCCGCCGATCGATTATGAAAGTTTCGGACTCACCCGAATCGATATGATGCAGCTCGATAAAGTGCAGGCACTGGGTATATGCGCCGCCCGGCAGGCTCTTGAGGATGCCGGGTTGAACCCGACGCTCAAAGACAGGCGAAAAAATACATACAGCATCGCGATTAGCGACTCGACGCGTTTTGGGGTCCACGTCGGCACCGGAATCGGCGGCATCGGAACGTACACTACGTGCGAGGGTACGCATCTTTTAAGCGGTATCGCCCGGGACCTTGGCGAACTCCGCACTTCTTTGAGCGAAGAAGGCGCGGACGCTTCGACCGCGAAACTGGACCGCATGCTCGCCGCCGTACGGTACTCCCGGCGCTTCAACCCCTTTGCCGTTGCACGCTGCATGCCCAATGCCTGTTCCGCCGCAATAGGAATTAAATTTTCCGCTCACGGTCCCAACACCACTCCCTGCTGCGCATGCGCGTCGGGCACCGTCGCCGTCGGCCGGGCTTTTCGCGAGATCCAATCCGGGACAATCGATATTTCACTGTGTGGGGGGAGTGAATGTATCGGCGATCAATATGGCGGCGTTTTCAGGGGCTTTGATGTCGCCAAGACTCTTTTAAAAGAAAATGGAGATCCCTCTACCGCCAATAGACCTTTCGATCATGACCGAACCGGTTTTCTGTTGAGCGAGGGTGGAAGTGGCATTCTTGTTCTCGAAGAGCTTGAGCATGCCCGAAGACGAGGAGCGCGAATGTACGCCGAAGTGCGCTCATTTGCCGAAACCTTCGACGCTTTCACCGTAATGGGCATGGACCCCGAGGGTACGCAGATCGAAAGGCTTGGACGTCGCCTGCTCACCGACGCATCATTAACCCCGGCCGATGTTGATTACATCAACGCTCACGGGACCGGCACCGAGACAAACGACAACGCCGAAAGCTCCGTCATAGAGCGTCTTTTCGGTGCCAAGCCGATCATCGCGGCCACAAAATCACTCAGCGGGCATGCAATCGGTGCAAGCGGTGCGATCGAAGCCATAGTTACGGCGCTCAGCCTCTACCACCAAACGACCCACGCTTGTCGCAACCTCGATAATCCCATACGGGATCTCAATTTCGCCCGGGAAGCCCGGCCCAGCACCATCCGCAACGCCCTCACGCATTCATTTGCATTCGGGGGCCACAATGCCGGGCTCGTGCTCAGCAAAGCCGATTGAACAGCGTTCCATCGTTGAGCCCGTTCTCCAGATCGTCGGCCATGGCAATGGTACGACGTCGGTAGGCGGCGTCATACTCCACGGTATCGTCGGCGATCCGCTTGCAGTAGCCGCATACCTCACACGAAGACATCGAGCAATTGCGCCTTCCAAGCCCTTTCAGAAAGCCGTCGAGCGACTTGTTGTCGATATACACACCCGCTGCTCCCCGCTCGTAGCGTGAGGGAATAATCGCATTCATGTAGTCCCGGACTTTCAGCAAAGTGCTTAGCCTTACTTTCCCGGGACGAATCATTGATGCCGCGATACGGAATCTGCGAAAAAGCGAAGCTCCGGTACCGCGATTTATTTGAGCCACCGGCCCCACCAGCTCGAGCAGGTTGCCGTCGAACGATCTTTGGGCGTAAGCGGCGACACGTTTGAGCAGAAGTTCGGCCGGACAGCTTCGCTCGAGAATTTTGAAATAATGATAGCCCAGATCCTCGTAGATTCGAAGGTCCTCGGGGCGTATCCAGGTTGAGCGAATATAGTGTGCGGGATCTTTGAGGCGACTCCGTGAGCAATGGAGAATGCAGTAGTCCAGGCAAAAGCCCTGATTGGCGTCGCCCGCGCGAGAGCTGTTGCTTAAAAGCTGCATGTGTGTCGGCTCGTAGGCGCAATCAATGAGACAGCTTGCGTTTGCGATAAGCTGAAGCTCGCACGACACTGCCTTGCGAATGCGCTCCAGAAGACCGAAATCGCGGTTACACGCTATGGCACTCACACATAAGGTATCGGCACCCAGCTCTTCCCATTGCCGTGCCTTGGCCGGTGAGTTAATCATGGCAAAGGCCGACGCGCGTATCGAAAATTGAGAATATCGGGTTTTAATAATGCGTGCGAGAAGTGGCGAAGCCACCGTTAAGGCGTCAACCCCTATCGAGCCGAGCCTCTCTATCGTCCGGCGAATCCGCCGCTGTCCCGACCTTGTCTGCTCGATACCGTTAAGACTTGCACCGTTAAGCAGGTAGTTGAATGCGATGCCGTAGCCATGAGCCTCGCGCACGGCGCACTCCAATGCGCTTAGCGACACCGACGGTAGCGTGTAGCCGGATCTTCCCCCACCGGTGATTTCATTTTTTCGTTGGGCGTAAACCTCCTTCACCTCGGGATAGGTCGCCAATCGTTTCAAGAGGCCGGGTTGGAATGCGTAAGCTACACTGAGTTTCATGGGTTAGAGATTGCCCTCACCGGAGGTTAGCATTGCCTCCGCGATGGTTCGGCTGAACTCTACACCTTCGTAGGGTTTTTGTATATAGCCGCAAAGACCGTCGTTGAGGAGTTCCTTTAAATCTATGTCTCGAAGGTAGCCGGAACAAATGACCGCACATACCTCGGGATCAATTTGCTTAAGGACTTTGAAACATTCCTGTCCGTTCATGGAAGGCATTTGAATATCCAGCAAAACCAAGTCAATACTTTCGTGCTCTTTTCGGAACAGTTCAACCGCTTCCGAACCGTTGTCGACCGCAACGGCGTCGTAGCCCAACTTGCCCAGCAGCGCAACGGCGACGCGCCGGTTCACCGGCTCATCCTCTACAACCAGAATCCGTCCCTTGCCGTACAC
>WJJU01000530.1 GCA_014729595.1 Chitinivibrionales bacterium | reverse complement strand
CTGCTTTTTGCGTTTCGGAAAATTTTTCGGAACACGAAGGTGCTGATCGACTCGGCGGCCACGGTGGATGATGCCAAGGAATTGGTTAAAAAAAACCAATATGCTCTGGTCATTGCCGACCTTCGCCTTGCGGAGGCGGATCATGAAGGGGGGCTTGAAGTAATCAGATATGCCAAGGAAACGTGTCCACGCAGTGTAACCGTGCTCTGGACGGCGTTTTCGGGCGAAGAAATCGAAGACAAAATCGTAGGCGTGGCTCCGGATCACCTTTTAAGGAAGCCGGTGCCTTCCGAGAAAATTCGACTAATCATGGAAGAGATCGGGTTACTCTGACGTGCGAGGTCGAGAAG
Organism: Chitinivibrionales bacterium; assembly: GCA_014729595.1. Lineage (GTDB taxonomy): Bacteria > Fibrobacterota > Chitinivibrionia > Chitinivibrionales > WJMI01 > WJJU01. Next base: position 7,180 of record WJJU01000530.1, on the reverse strand, counting down.
CACAACGTATAACGTATATCCCCTGATCGGCGCCGAAGTATGCCCCAAGGAACGGAGCAACAGAAGGGCATTGCCCGCTACTTTGGCGTACCGATTTCCCCGGGTGTCGCCGAAGGTCATGCTTGGGTGGTGGAATCCACCGTGCGGCGGCGATCGGTACGCCGCAAGGTGAATCCTCGCTACCATGAGCGCGAAGAAGGCCGAGTGCGTCATGCATTTCAGTTGCTTAGTTTTGTCATAGATCACGCCATCAGTGAGGTGACGCGACGGGCGGGGGAAGAGAGCGCCCGCATTTTTACCGCACTCAAAGAAATGCTCCATGATCCCGGTATTCTGGAACGGATCATCAGGCATATTTGGACAAATGATCTTTCGGCTTTTGCCGCGGTGCAGCGGGTATTCAGGGAATTTGAAGCGGAGATTGCCAAGAGTTCCTTGGTGCGGATTCGCGAAAAGGTGCATGATCTGGTAGAAATTGAACGGGGACTTCTCGACGCCCTCATGAACCCGGAGGCACTAGTACGTGACGATGAACGGCTAAGCGAACAGAGGGCGAACAGGGTGGTAGTGGGCGGCTATTTGGCGCCTCGGCTTGTATTGGAACTGCGGGGAAGGAACCAGCGGGGTATTGTAGCCGAGCAGGGCGGGGAAACCTCGCACGGAGCTATTCTATGTCGAGCGCTGGGAATCCCGGCGGTTTCGGGGGTAAAGGGCATCTGCGGGATGGTTACGCCCGAAACGCAAGTAGCGTTCGACGGCGCGACGGGCGAGGTGGTTTTGGCTCCTCCGGAGCAGAAGAATGTCGCTTCGCTTCTCACCTCGAGGCGGCGGACAAATCATCGGCGTCTTATCCTGCCCGCGCACGGTACCTTTCACATATACGCCAACATAAACCTTGCCGAACATGCCCGGCGCGCTTTGACGGTCGGTGCGGAAGGGGTGGGACTCTATCGCACCGAACTTGAGTTTCTCGCCGCCGAGAGATTCTTGAGTGAAAGAGAACAAGCGGGACGCTATCGCAACTTGGTAATGACGATGATGGGGCAACCGGTGGTAATACGTATGCTCGATTTCAGTCCCGACAAGATGGCCCCGCTTCGAGATCGCGCAACCGCGGACATGGTTTTTGACTGCCCGAGGGCCGATTTCTTGCTGGCGAATCGGAAGCTGTTCGCAACGCAGGCTCGTGCCGTCGCCAAAGTAGCCTCGCTTGGTCAAGTCAAAGTCCTTTACCCCATGATCCGCAACAAAGAGCACTTTCTGCTTCTGCGGGATCGTTTTGTGAAGGCAACCGAAGATATCGCGGGAATGGATAACCTTGAGCACGGCGTCATGTTCGAGCTTCCTTCTGCTTGTTGGGAGGCGGAGGGGTTGTTTGAGGTGGCGGATTTCGGCTCTTTGGGTACCAACGATCTTGAGCAATACCTTTTAGGTACGGATAGAGAAAGCGGGCATGCAGAGGCCGTTGGATGCCCGACGGACGGCGCTCGGTTGTGGGGTGCGATCCGCCGTGTCGCCGCGGCGGCACGAAATGCCGGTCGGGATCTGACGGTGTGCGGCGAGGTGGCTTCGCACCCGCGCTATATTCAGCGATTGATCGGGCTGGGCATAAATCGTATCAGCGTAAACATCGCGGAAATCCGTGCAATTCGTAAGCTACTGCCGTAAAAGCCCCCCACGTTGCGACTCGCGGGCCGGCGACGGCCGGAGATCCCCAGCAACCGGGAACCGAGCGCGGCCCGCGGATCTCGCACCGGAATTGGTGCAAGGGCGCCACAGCCTCCGCGATACGGCGAGTAGGCGCAACGAAGCCGACGGACCCTCGGGACCGGTCTGAGTCCCGGCTCATACTTATCGGGGCTCGAAAGGAGAGAATTATGCTGCAAGTTACCTCCAGCATCATTATTGACGCCCCGGCGGAACGTGTTTGGTACATTTTAACCAATGTTAATTTTTACAAATGCTGGAACCCCTTCGTGATCGGCGGGTCGGGTCGGATTGAAGAGGGCCTCAACCTGAACGTTGCAATCCGTTCGGCGTCGTTTGCGCCAAGGCGCACCGTGCTTCATGTCGTCAAGGTTCGGCCTCCCTTCGGGTTCAAGATCAGAGAACGCATGCTTTTCGAATGTGTATTAAATGCGGAATACGCTTTTTGGCTGCAGATTAGTGGACCGGAGGGAATGCGATTTGTTCAAACAACCACTTACCGGGGCCTTCTGGTGCCTTTCATGCGTTACCGGCTTAATCATTCGACGGTTTGGAGAAGGCAGGATGCAATGAATCGGGCGCTGAAAAGGCTCGCCGAGGGTTGGGGCCGAAACGGTGAAGAGCATGCACTCGTCCTCAACCGTCCCGTCGTGCTTGTAGGGGATGTGATGAGCCCGACACGGCCCACCGAACACGCCCATTTTTAAGACGAAACAAGCGGGAACGCAGTTCAGTTGGTATCACGGCCAATGTTTTGTACCTGGTTTTCGGGAAGCTAAAATGGTGCGTTTGGGGGAATTTGGCGGTTTCGTTAAAGCCAGTGTGTCGAGTACCCGTTCAAGCCGCTCTTCGAGCCCCTCCGCGATTTCGCGCAAGCCCTCGCCGCTTACGGCCTCCAGCGCAACCGTGGGGCGAATGACGGCGACTATGCTTTGAGATTGAACCTCGTAAACAACAATATTGCATTGAAGAAAAAGGCCGAGGCTTTCGGGTGACGGAGGGATCCCCTCGGACACGTGTGGATGACAAACACCGATAATTGTATAGTGTCTCAAATCCAATCCCAGCTTTGCGTGCAGAGCATCATCCAAACTGATTTGCGAAAGAATCACAAATCCCTCCCGGGTCAAGGCGTCCGGAAGGTAACGGTCTAAGATCTCATCGGCCGTTTTGTTCAGAATGAGCCTTCTAACGCCGGCGCATTCGCCGTCCATAGCTATCTCGTCAATCCTATTCGCCACAGTGCCCCCTCCAACCTTTCCCACAGATCATCCCTCACCATCCGCGTCGCCCATTGAGGCCCGTCGCACTACATACCGCCCCTCACTCACCCCCTCAACCGACCGCAACCATCCTCCTTCGTCGACATAAGCCGCTCCACTCAAACGGTGTTGAAAGCACGGCAATCGCCGGGGAAGCGTCTCATACCGCGTAGTTGACCTTCCGTGAAGAGGTGAGTCGAAGAGCAAAGCCTGCCATTCGTCTGCTTTTTTTGGCGAACAACCAATCATGTATTCGTCTTCGGACCCGTTCAGGGAGTACCCTCCGGTATTTTGGCGAACGGACGCGGACGGCGGGTTGAAGGACCGGCCTGAACGAGAGCTTCTTGTCGGATGGCGGATTGTGTACGTGCCGCCGCTTGCTCCGCCCGCGGACCGGCTTGTACGAGCCGTCGATAGAGCGTTTCGGTATACGTGACCTGCGACCGCTGAAGCTTGACGAGATAGTTGAGAAGAGTCCGTACGTCGGGGTCGTCTTCGAGTTCCGAAAGCTTCGTGTAGAGGTCAAGCGTTTTTTGTTCCCGCTTGATTGCGAATGAAAACACGTCCATTAGTGAACTTACCGGTTTGAGCCCGACATCGAGAAGGTAACTCACCATCGAGGGGGCTTGGCCGTTACGCGCATTTTCTTCGCGTGTCGAGCTGAGCAGATAGCAATCGCCGCGAAAAAGTTGGCGCATGCTCAATGCCTGCTCTCGTTTGGCTATTGCCAACGTGCTTAAGAAAAGGGATCGAAGTCCGCGTGGGACTACGCGTGCCGCGTTGGCGTACGCATCGGCGGCTTCGGTACACCGATGCAAAGCGAAATGGATATAATCGGAAAGCGCTTCGCCGTTTGCTTGCGTTTTCGACGGTTGAGGAACATGGGTGGGGTTTGACGGTTTCATGAATTTCCTCCGGTCTTGTTGAGATAAGGAGTACAGGGCATCCTTAATACGCACACACCGGCAGGGCAATCCCCTCGCATCGGTCGATGGGTTGGTATGTTTCCCGCAACCGAAGCGTTTTTCCCAATGCTACAAGGCGCCGCGTCCACTTTTTCGCCGAAGCCGCCCCTACGAGACTCATGTAACCATGAGACGATAGGGCCCTTGAAATCCGCCCGCGACCGCGTTCCGCTTCAGTCACAAATTGCGGAAAGCAAAGATTTAGCCCGGCTTTGCGCGTTGCCGTCGACACTTGTAAGCTTGTTTCGGGAATTAATGCTGAATCGCCGATGTTTTGCGTACCGCTCTTATTTATAGCGACTTATAGCGTGCGCAAGTTCTGTGCCAGGGCTGGAATGCTTCGGTTGGCGTTCGATTACATTTTCTTGCGTGTTCCCCCGTTGGACCGCGGTCGTTAACGCCAAAAAGCTTTCCGGAATCGAAAACAAAAGTGAAGCTCTCCGGGGGATCACTATTTGCTCGACAAGAGGTCTGAATGAGGTCTGAATGTGGTCGGCGAAACAGGTATTTATCCCCCCGCGCAGCTTAAGGAGAATGCTTCGGAATCGGTTCGGCGGCACGTAATCGCGCGGGAGCCGTAACAACACCGGCCTTCCAACGCTTCGGCACAACCATTGCATGGATAGTCCCGGTGGTTGTCGCCTCAGTTCGTCAACGCAATCTACGGCGCCGAAACAAAGGCCTGCAATTCGCCGTCGATGCTTAATAGCACGGATTCCAGCAATCAAGCACGAGAGATCCGTAGTCGACGCCGGGCGTATGGTCGTCAGGGTTAGCTTCGCGAACTGAGAAAAAGCGCCTTTTTTGTGGCTGTGGCTCATCCCCCAACCCCCTCTCTCCGCAAGCAAAGAAGGAGACATGAAATGGTTAAGAGAGAAGAAATAGATACAAAACCGAGAATTGATTTAGCTCAGGATCTTTAAAAATGGTGACCCTGAACAATGGCGCAAACCCGGGTGTCGGGGGGAAAACGCGCGGCGGCTAAAAAAAAGAGGTAGGATGAGGTTATGGCGCACTACGCCGTCTCGGCTCGTCCGAGGATAGAGTTGCTTTCCGAGTTGGAATCGCGACTGGAACGAGGTGAAATCGAGGGAATGGAACCTTTCGGTCGGGCGCTGTCACGTGCGCTGGCCGACGCGCGTATACGGCCGGACAATACCGCCTTATGGGAAGAAGAAGACTACTGCATTCCACCTCTGGCTCAAGAGCGCCACAGGCTTCTTGAGCGATACTTTACCAATATTGCCATGGCCCCGGTGGCTCGCGGCGCGGGGTGGCGTATGATAGAACATCTTCCCCGCCTCTTTCCGTCACTTGCCATGGACAAGGTAATTGGCGGCGAAATCGAATAAGCGCTTGCCTAAGCGGTCGTACTGAATATCGAAAAACTTTCTTCGGCGAGCAGGTTTCCGGTTACCGCTCCCCGACGTTGGGTGCCCGGCTCGATCTGGAGCCACACCGATGGAACCCGATCCCTTCGCCCCGGCGGCCGAGGCGATCTTGTAGAAAAGTACGCGTGCGTCGACCGTTCTTCCCGAACCCCAGCACCGGTGATTTGGAAGATCGAATGGTCCGCCGAACGCATCGAGGACTACGGCGGCGATCGTTTTGTTGTGGCGGACATTAGTGCCGCGGTTTCGCCGCCGTTCTAATCAATTCGAAACGAAGCGTAGAATGTGCTGCCACTTCGCTCAACCATCACCAGAACGCCGTCCCCCTTGTCGACACCGTGCAGCGCCGCCCGAAGCTCTTCGGCGGATTGTACGGGCCGCGGTGAAGCGCCGGACTTTTTAAGCTCCCGAATAACATCCCCTTCTCGCAATTCGCCAAAGAGTGGCGACGAGGCCGCAAGGTTGCGAATGATTGCGCCTTGTGTTTCGGAGGGGATGTCGTATTCTTCGCGATCCGTATCGGTTATATTACTTATTGAAATACCTAATATGTCAATTTTCACGTGTTGTTCCTCGGGTTTTGCCCGCTCGCTCCTCTCATGTGTCCGCGCAGGCCGGGAACCCAATATGCGCTCGTTGGTGCGTTCCACTATCGTGACGTTCAGCCTGTGCCGTCGGCCGTTGCGAACGACCATGACCACCACTACGCTGTCGGGTTTCAAAGCGGCTACCAGGTTCCGTAAGTCGTTGGGGACATTTACCCCCCGACCCTCAACCGACACGATTACGTCACCACGTTTCATGCCCGCCATGTGCGCCGGATGTCCCTCGAAAACATCGCTGACTAGCACTCCGCCCTCAAGGTCCCGCAGACCCAAGGCGTCACGAGTGGCGTGGTCAAGCGGTTGAACGCTGACCCCGATCCATCCCCGTGTAACTCGCCCGTCGTAAACCAAATCTTTCATGACGCGAATAGCCATATTGATGGGAATGGCGAATCCGATTCCCATATAGCCGCCCGAGCGGGTGTAAATCATGGTATTTATGCCGACCACCTCGCCGTTGGTGTTAACTAATGCGCCACCGGAATTGCCGGGATTGATGGCGGCGTCCGTTTGTATAAAGTCCTCGAAACGATCGGTCCCGGTCACGCTGCGGCCCAATGCCGAAACGATTCCGGAAGTGACGGTCCAGTTGAGACTGAAGGGATTGCCGACGGCAATCAGCCAGTCGCCTATTCGAAGCTGGTCCGAGTTGCCGAGATACGCTACCGGTAAATTCTTGACATTTTCGTCTATTTTCAGTACCGCTACGTCGGAAAGGGAATCGATTCCCACCACATTTACCTTGAAACGCCGCCCGTCGTGTAGCTTGACGTCAATTTCGTCGGCTCCCGATACGACATGGTAATTGGTAAGAACGTAACCATCGGCCGACACGATAACGCCGGATCCTTGACCCCGCTGTTTGCGTTCCCTTCGTTCCACTTGCGGCTCCTCGTCGGTGCCGCTCTCCGGGGCGGGTTCTTCAAAGTAGAACTCGAACGGATCGCGCTCGGGCGGGGGGCCGAAAAACCGGTAAAATGGGTTGCGGTAAAAGAGAACCGTATCGATCTTGGTTGGAATAACGGACACAACCGACGGTACGACCATATCGACGATATCGGCGAAGGTTTTGGGAAGACCTTTACCGATTTGATTACCCTTTTCAATGTTTCCGTTTCCATTTCCGTTTCCGCTTCCGTTGAGTTCGGTGTCTTTCACGGCGCCGAATTGCACGCTTCCGTGTTTAGGGCGATCCGATTCCGCAAAAGAAAAGCGGCATTGCACTAAGAGAAAAACGGATAGAGCGAGGG
>WJJU01000050.1 GCA_014729595.1 Chitinivibrionales bacterium | reverse complement strand
GACGAGTGGGCTCATCGAGGCTACCCGATACGTGCATTCACCGATACACGTATGTTCAGATATGAGCCCAAGAGTTATATCGACGGCAGGGATTTCGGGCCGGAAGTTAGACTGGGCTGGGATTCGCTTGGGCTTCTTCTTTGGGCCGATGTCACCGATGATGCGGGGGTGACGGCTCCCGATACGCAACTCTACATGGGAGATTGTGTTGAGCTTTTCGTGGGCCGGGAGCGCGGGGCGGAAAACTACACCCATGTGATATTCGCCCCCGGCGGGAAACGTCGTGGGCGCATATCGCACTTCCACTTTCACCGAACGGCTCTGCCGCCGGATGCGGAAACGCCGGTACGACTGGCGGCAGACCGAAACAAGACGGGATACCGTTTGGAAGTACATATTCCCTGGCAAACGCTCGCGATAGACAAGCCTGAAAGCGGAGAATTTGCTTTGCAAGTACAAGTGGTCGATGCCGATCCCGGCGAAAAGCCTCTCCGAATGCCGTGGTTTCCGCGGATGGATACATATACCAACCCAAAGAGCATGTTTTGTGCCCGCCTCGTCGACTCGACCACCATGGCGACGATAGTCGGCGCCCGTCCTCGCCGAGATACCTTGTCGCGCCTCGGCCTCGAGCTTCATGCACCCTCGCGACTGTGCGGGAAAGCGGTAACCGCGCATGTCGGGAACAACACGGTTGGGCGGGCAAAACTGAACAAGGCCTATGGGAAATGCGGAGGTAACTTGTTGTTTTTTAAGCCGGTAGCCCTTGGTTCCGTCGTTAGGTTCACGGTCGGGGGGGATACCGTTGGCTATTATGTGCTTACCGACACGTTGGTTGGAAGGGATCTAAAAGAATCGGAACGAACGTTTACCGGCGAACCGCTTTGGCCGGATTCAATACCGGACCGGATCATTCGGCATACGGTTCCCGAAACATTGTGGAATCGAGGGTGGCGCGCCAATAGAGCGGGGCTCAACCGGGCTGTAAAGAACGTTCAGGCGCCGCAAATGGTTTGGTATGTTCCGGAAAAGGATCAGCCAAGAACCGATGTTGCGGTGTTGATAGTCCCCGGCGGTGGTTTAAGCAAAATCGCTTTTGAGAACTTGGGAATCGAAACGGCTCGTGCTCTGAATCGGTATGGCATTACCGCCGCCGTGGTAAAATACCGAACCCTACCTCTTGGGCGGGATATCGATAGTACTATGTTCCAGGCAATTCTTGCCGACTGCAAGCGGGCGGTGAGAATACTGCGACACCGCGCTCCTCACCTTGGCGTCGACCGCCAAAAAATTGGAGTTATGGGCGGTTCGGCCGGCGGTAGTCTGGTGACGGCGCTTGCGCTCGATCCTACGGGAGGTGAGGGCAATAAACCCGACGCCGTTGACTCGGTTGACTGCCGTCCGAATTTTATCTGTAATCTCTATGGACACGGCCCTTACCGCACCGAACTGCTCGAAAGTTTTCCTCCCACATTCATAGCACATGCCGTCGATGATCCAACGGTGGACCCTCTTGCTTCCGTGTCGTTTGTACGCGACCTAATAAAGGCGGGGGTAACCGCGGAGGCTCACTTCTATTCCAAGGGGGGGCATGGCTTTGCGATCGATCCTCCCGGCGCAAGCGTTTCAATATGGCTCGAGAGCTTTGTCGCCTGGCTGCATGATTTGGGAGTTCTAAGCGGAATGAGAATCGGGGATATGGCTTGCCCGCCGAGCCATGATACGAAATTGTAACGACAGAGGGGCTTCGTAGCCCGCGCCGGCTTACGTTCCCTCTTTAAGAAGCTTTCAAAATGATCTGCTGCTGAGGCCAACCGCGAGGACCTACCTGTTTCGGTGCGCCTCCTCACCATATATCCGAGGATACACCTCGTCGTCCTGCTTTTTGGGATCACATCCAAGCCTTCTTGCTCGAACTCTCCCGACCTAGCGAATTCTGAAAGCGGCTCTTAGGCGAATTGTCGCTACGCTCCCGCATCTTATCCCGATCCTCGTGCCTCTCTCCGCGTGACCTCATTTCGCCGTTCGGGACCCCTCCGGACCTTACTCCCCGGATCCCTCTTCAATGCGGAAAGGGGGAACCGGCAGCGGAGAGGGGAGCAGACAAATTTGCGCTCTTTCGCCTCAATTTTTCCGCACATTACGCTTCAAGTTCGCTTCTCTCCCGAAAACCGGGACGGAGAAGGAGTGCCGGACGGCGGGATGAGGAGGAGCCACGGAGTGGCGACTTATTTTCGGGTTGCAAGCTTAAGTTGGCGCTTGTGGGAGTTCCGCACTACTCAAAAAGGATTTTGATTACGGCTAAACCGGCCGCGGCCGCACCGCCGATCGCGGCGGAGAAAGCAATTGCCATTTTGCGACCCCTGCGACAGGCACTCTCCCAATTATTGAGGGTGTCAACTGAATTTTTGCGGGGCCTTGCGCTGTAAAAAATGATGGCGGTGTCTTCCGAAACGCGTTCCGACTCATGCTCGGTGGTGTCCCGATTGTCCGATGTTTTTTTAATCTTATCCAAATCCCGCCACTGATTACCGACCAAAATTTCTCCTTGCTCCAAATGGCGCCGGTGATCTCGTTCCCGTTCCACGGCCGTGGTCAGTGAAACCCATCGCCCTTCACGATCTAGCACCAAGCCGGCTTCAATATTGTGCGTTACTTTCAGGGTGACATTCATACACAAGCTATTCCTCAGAAAAATTCAATTTCGTCGGGATCAACCAGGAATCGTGGTTTGTCTTGGTTCGCTCGCGGTTGCGCCACCGAGCGACGCGCGGGGCGTACGGCTCCGGCCTTGCTGTTCTGTTCGGCTTGCTTTTGTGCGAGTTCTTTTGCTTGCCGACGTTCGATATAGGCG
>WJJU01000529.1 GCA_014729595.1 Chitinivibrionales bacterium | reverse complement strand
CGATGGTGTTGGCTAATACGTATCACCTTCATTTGCGCCCCGGTGACGGGTTGATCCGCGAAGCCGGCGGCTTGCATCGGTTTGAGTCGTGGCCGGGCCCGATACTTACGGACAGCGGCGGGTTTCAGGTATTCAGTCTTCGCGATATTTCACGAATTACCGATGAGGGGGTATGGTTTCAGTCGCATATCGACGGCTCGCGCCATTTTTTTTCGCCAAAGACCGTCATGGAGATTGAACACAATCTAGGGGCGGATGTGATCATGGCGTTTGACGAATGTCCGCCGGCCAAGGCGGATCCTTCACACATCGCCCAAGCGGTCGATCGTACCTTGATGTGGGCGCGTGAATGCCTCGAAGCGCATGAAAAACTTCCCTTTCACTTTGGCCGCCCACAAGCGCTATTCGGCATTGTTCAGGGTTCCACCATTCGTGAGCTTCGCACAAAGTGTGCCCGCGAGCTTACCGCGATGGATCTTCCGGGCTATGCGATAGGCGGGCTTGCGGTTGGTGAAGCCGTTGACGAGATGTACGATATGGTGGCCTATACCGCCGCTATGCTTCCTGCTCATAAGCCTCGCTACCTTATGGGGGTGGGAAGGCCCGACAACATACTTGAATGCATCGCGCGCGGCATAGACATGTTTGATTGTGTCCTACCCACTCGAAACGGGCGCAACGGCGCTTTTTTTACCTCCGAGGGTAAAAAGAACATTCGCAATGCTTGTCACACCCGCGATTTCGACAACAGTTTGGATAACGAATGTTCCTGCTATGCATGTCGCTGTTTCAGCAGAGGTTATCTGAGACATCTCTATATCGCAGGCGAAATTTTAGGCGTTCGGCTTTTGGCGTTGCACAATGTGCATTTTTTTATTAGCCTTGTAAAAGATGCTCGCCGGCGTATCATCGAAGGAACATTCGGGGAATGGAAGAAGGAAATGGTGAATACCATGGGTTTGGGCGCGAGCGGTCCAACCGTAAACAAAGACTCCGTGGAGGAGAGATGACCAAAGGCGACGCCATTGTGAATTGTGCTTATGCCGCACTTCGTGAGTGCCTCAACCTCAAGCAGCGGGAGCGTTTGTTGGTTGTGTGCGATCCGCCATGTTTCGAGGTTGGATCAGCTTTTTTCGAGGCGGGGAATAGATTGTGCCGCGAGACCGTGATGGTGCAGATCAGGCCCCGTAAGGAAAACGGTAATGAGCCACCCGAGCCGACGGACGAATGGTTCGGTCAATTTGAGGTCGCGGTAATGCCCACCTCCAAATCACTCTCGCATACGCGGGCTCGCCGAAACGCCTCTGAAAAAGGGACTCGTATCGCAACTCTTCCCGGAATAACACCGGAAACGTTTATACGCACCATGAACACCGATTGGGCACAGTTGGGTACCTTGACGCGAAAAGTGGCGGCTCAATTATCCTCGGCCCGAAAAATAACGATTCGCACCAATGCGGGCACGGATTTCAGCTTCGAGACCGGCGGCAGAAGAGCAAAGGCCGATGACGGCAAAATTGGAACCCCGGGGAGCTTTGGGAATCTTCCGGCGGGAGAAGCCTATCTCGCACCCTTGGAGGGCACGGCGGAGGGAACGCTCGTCATAGACGGGTCGTTTCCGCTTGTCGGTTCTTTGAGCAAACCTTTGGTAATGCGCGTTCGGAAAGGCGAGGTGGTTGAAGTATCCGGTCATCCTTGCCGCCGGGACCTGAACCGTATTTTCAACGCGCACGGCAAAGCGGCCCGGAACATTGCAGAATTCGGCATCGGTACGCTCGACACGGCGCGAGTCAGCGGCAATATTCTTGAAGACGAGAAGGTGAAGGGAACGATACATGTCGCGGTAGGCGACAATGCTTCGATGGGCGGCGGTGTGCAGGTCCCGATTCATCTGGATGGAATTGTCGTTTCACCGAGCGTGTGGCTGGACGGAGCCCTGTGGATGAGCGAAGGTGTGATCGTTTGAATGATGAGCTTAACCGTAAGAGTATTGAGGAACCACCAACGATTTTGTGGCGGCAATGGCAGAGCGATACGATCCGGCGGAAGAAATACTGAGATACATAGACCAACACGGTGTGGTGGATAAAGATAAAAGCTTGGCGCGGCGAGGCGTGAAGGGTGGTTCTCGTCGGTCGCGAGGAAAAAAAAGGAGCGACCGAGAGGTGCTCGATCTTCACGGGTTGATTACCGAAGAGGCCGAGCGACGGGTGCGCATGGCGGTGGATCGATGCCGCCGCCGCGGTATTTACGAGCTGCTCATAATTCACGGACGGGGATACCATTCGGGAGAGGCGGGACCAGTGCTCAAAAAAATGGTTCGGCGGATGCTTGCGATCGAACTATGTCATCTCATCCGGGATTTCGTCACGGCTTCACCGCGCGACGGGGGCGGAGGGGCGACGATTGTCCGATTTCGGTAAGTCTGACCGTCCGTCCGTTCACTCCAACCATTCGCTCCCACCGCTTCGGGTAATACGGCGGTCGTCCGAGCCGTCGACGGCGATCCGGCGCACATGTTTCTTTCCCGACCTGTAAGAGCGCACATACATGATACGGGTCTTCCCCTCGAAACGATAAAGGCGCGGTGAATGTTCCCCGTATTCTTCGCCGCCGTCGCTTTTTGTCAAAGGTAGCGGGCGCCCGAGGCTTATGTCGATCTTTTGAAGCCTTGGTGGATCGCCGGCGCTTACTATGAGCGTACGACCGTCGGCATACCAGCAGTATTGCTCGACGTCCGAAGTGAAGGTAAACCGTTCGTGAGAACCAACTTCTCGGTCGTGAACCCACAGGTCATACTGATCAGTCAAGCCGCCGCGGTCCGAGAGGTACGCCAAGCGGCGGCCGTCGGGGCTCACCCGCGCATCGATATGGTTCCCGCGCGCGTCGGTGATTTGTATGGGGGTTCCTCCCGCGGTATCCGCAACGTAAACGTGCCAGTGCGAGCCGGCATTGGCCGAAAAGACGATATTCTCGCCGTCGGGCGCAATGCTAAGGTATCGAATCGAGGCATCGTTCCACCGAATGACGGGCAGCGACTCCATGTG
>WJJU01000049.1 GCA_014729595.1 Chitinivibrionales bacterium | reverse complement strand
GCTTCAAAATCGCACCCTTTGTCACGTCCGCCGGCTATTAAGTGAACGTTCGCGTCGAACGCCTCGAGTGCGCACCGAATGGATTCCGCCGTTGTTGCCTTTGAATCATTGTAAAACGCCATCGAGTCGATTGTCCGTACCCATTCCAGGCGGTGGGGGAGACCGGCGAAGGTGCACAGCCCTCGTCCAACGGCTTCGGGCTTGATTCCCGCGGCTAACGCCATGGCGGCGGCCGCGGCGGCGTTCAAGCGATTGTGTTCTCCCTTAAGTTTCATAGTCGACAGATTGGCTATTGAACCGCGGATATCGCCGAACCGCGCCATCAGACGATTATCTTCGACCCAAACGCTTTCATTTCCCGCCACATTGGCGCCAAAGTAAGTGATGCGTATCCTTTTGTCGATATCGCGGCTCCATGCCGCCAAGAGCGGATCGCACGCATTCAGCACTATCGTGTCGTTGTCCGCCATGTTCTTCATAATCGCTTTTTTGGCATTGTAGTAATCGTTCTCGCTTGGATATCTGTCAAGATGGTTTTTCATCAGGTTCAAAACAGCCGCGACGCGGGGGCGGAATAAATCGATATTCTCTAATTGAAAACTGCTTACTTCCGCAACGACCCACCCTTCGGCGCTGATCGCGGGAGCCACCCGCGTGACCGGAAGACCAATGTTGCCGGCGACCACATGCTCTATGTTTGCACTTTCCATGATACGGCCCAGAAGGCTGGTGGTCGTACTCTTACCGGTTGAGCCGGTGATCGAACACCACGGAGCACAACTCATGCGGAATCCCAATTCCAGCTCCGACCAAACCGGAATACCGCGTTGATGCGCTTGTTTCAGAATCGGTATGTCCGAAGGAACGCCGGGGGAGAGGATGACGACGTCGCAGTCAAGCGCGCGCTCCGTGTGCCCGCCCGCTTCGTGAGGAAGGTGGGCCAGTTTGTTGGCGGCAAGCATGAGTTCGATTTTTCCCGCGTCCCCGCAGTCGCTTAAAAAGACTTTGCAGCCGTTGTTGTCCAGAAAGGTTGCCGCCGCCATGCCGCTTCGTGCAACGCCCAGAATGGTGGCGCGACTCGGCATGAAATCACGTGGGAATGAATTTTCTTTCGTTTCGGCGATGTTGTTCATTAAAAAGCCTCGAATATTTTTTCCAAGCGCACGCCTCGGGATCCCTTAAGGAGGACCGTATCACCGGACCGCAGCATGGTGCGGGCGATCTCAACCCCTTCTTCGGCATTTGCCGTACGGTAAACGGCCGACGTCGACATACCGGTTTTACGCGCACCTTCGACGACATCGGTTGAAAATTGGCCGACAGCAAGAACTCTTTCCACTCCGGCGCGCGCCAGCGTCTCTCCAAGGGCGCGATGAAGGCGGTGCGAGGCGGAACCGAGTTCCAACATGTCCCCCACGACGGCAACCGCGCTCCCTTCCCCGGCAACGTCCCTCAAAAGCGTCACGCCGCTTTTCATGGAAGAAGGATTGGCATTGTAGCAGTCAACTATAAAGGTTGTGCCCTTCTTTTTGCGAATGGTTCCGCGCATGTGCGCCGGCCGAAAGCGACGGAGCGCCTCGGCGATACGCCCCTCCGACATGCCGTATTCCTTTCCCGCGAAAATGGCGGGTAATGCGCTGTAAATAAAATGGCGGCCGCGTACGGACAACGCATAGCGTCGACCATCAACCATAAATTCCGGCTTGCCGCCCGCGGTTACCGTTATGTCGGTAGCTCGAACCGCGCAACGCTTTGACCTGCCGAAATATATCGCATCCAAATTGTTGTCTCGCGCATACCGGACCAGCCGCGAATCATCACCGTTGAGTAAAAGTATGCCGCCACGCTTTTTGAGGCCTGCTACGATCTCGAACTTGGTGCGGGTGGTCGTGGTCAGCGAACCAAAAAGACCGATATGTGCGTACCCGATGTTTGTAATCACCGCTATGTCGGGACGAGCGATGCGCGACAGCGGCTTGATTTCGCCCTCATGATTGGCGGCCAACTCTACTACGCCGCATTGCTCGTCACCGCCGAAACGCAAGAGACTGAGCGGAACACCGATGTGATTGTTCCAGTTGGCGAATGTCTCTCCCGTCGACAGATGAGACCTCAATACCGTGGTGATCATGTGTCGTGTCGTGGTTTTGCCGTTGGAGCCCGTTACCGCGATAATAGGAATCGCCAACTCCCGTCGCCAAGTGGCCGCCGTCCGTTGAACGGCTTTGAGTGGATCGTTGACCGCTATGAGTTTGCGGCGAAGAGCGGCGGGGAACGTCGGGAGCTTTTTGCGTGCCACAATAGCCGCGATCGCTCCCGCTTGCAAGGCTTGACCGACATAACGATGCCCGTCGACGGTCTCGCCGCGCAAGGCAAGGAAAACATCCCCACGTTCAATTTTGCGTGAATCCATCCAAATGTTGCCGATCGGCCTCGAGAGCGTGCGCGGTCCCATCGTGGTGCTTCCTTTGCTCCACGTGACCAGCTTTTGTAGTGTGATTTTTCGGGCTTCAGTCATCGGTCCGGCCTCTCAATATCTCGGCGGTTAGGTTCATTGCAACTTCTCGGTCATCGAAATGATGCCGTACGCCGCCAATGTCCTGGTACGTCTCGTGTCCCTTGCCCGCTATCACCACGCAGTCACCCGCGCCGGCGAGGCTGAGTGCTTTTCGGATGGCCACTGCGCGATCGACGATGACATGGTGAGGGAAATCCAGCGGGATCCCCGGCAAAATATCGTCAATAATGGCTTGGGGCTTCTCACTTCGCGGATTGTCCGACGTCACGATCGCTTCGTCACAATGACGCGCAACCGCTTCGGCCATCAGCGGCCGCTTCCGGGCGTCACGATCGCCCCCGCAGCCGAAAACGCATAGCAGGCGCCCCTTGGTGAGAGGGCGAGCGGCGGTAAGCACGTTAACAAGTGCGTCCGGAGTGTGCGCGTAATCCACGACCACCGCAAATTCTCCTTTAGTTTCGACACGCTCCATGCGCCCGGGAACCGTCTTCATTTGGGCAAGACTACGGCCGACGTCCTCCGATGATATCCCGAGTGCCAACGCCCCCGCCGCGGCCGCGGCAACATTTTGAATGTTGAATGTTCCGGCAAGCCCTGTCTCGAAATGTTGAAGACGTCCCTCGTATGCGACCTCGATCGATACACCGTCCCACGATGCATGGCTGTCAATTATGCGAAATGTCGCGTCGCTCGCTTTGCCGAAAGTCACCGTATTCTTAGTGGTGAGTTCGTCGGCCAGGCGTCGACCCCTAGGATCGTCTAAGTTGATCACCGCCTTGCCGTCGGGTTTCAGGTAATCGGTGAATAGACGCTTTTTGGTCAAGAAATAGTCTTCCATGTCGGCGTGAAAATCGAGATGGTCCCGGGTAAGATTCGTGAATACGGCCACGTCGAATTTCAGGCCGGCAACCCTGTCCAAAGCCAGCGCGTGTGAAGATACTTCCATCGATACCGCCCGCGGAGGGAGCGAGGCATTTGCCATAGTCAAAAAAATGTCGGCCGCCTCGGGAGTCGTGGTCGGGGCTTGCTTGATATCGGCGCCGCACACGTATGCTACCGTGCCGAACATCCAGCTCCGGTCGGTTCCGTATATATGAGCGAACAGATTTTGAAAGAGATGAGTAACTGTCGTTTTTCCGTTGGTGCCGGTAACGGCCGCCAAGCACTTGTCGGCAAGATCGATACCATTGACATCACGCGATAGGGGGCCGACGGCGGCCCGCGGGTTGGCGACGCGAATCCAAGGTACCGTACAAGAGGGCTGGGGGGTTTCCGATACCACCGCCGCGGCGCCGGCGGCTACGGCGGCTTCGATAAAGGCGTCGCCGTGATTCTTGAGACCTGGAACGGAAACGTAAACCCATCCCGGCCGAATACACCGAGAGTCCCGTGTAACGCCCAAAATCATCGGATCTCCTTCACCGCCTGATTGTATCGGCGTCGTCGATTTAATAAGTGTGCTCCAACGCATATAATTCGCCCCTCGGCTCAGAGACTGTGCTCTTTGTTCCACTTTTCTCGAAACGCCTTAGCGTGTCGTGAAATCCATTCCATCGCCGCCCGGCTGCAAAGATTCGGGTCAAGTCGAGACTCATCATCCATCGATCTCATGATCTCATTAATTTCCGCTTCAATAAACCGATGAAACGTGTCGGTCACAACGCTCGGCCGTCTTTCGGACCGTCCCCGTCCTTCCCGCCCCGAGCATCTCACTAATTCCCCGGCTTTGTCGTTGCCTTCCGACGGCGCTCTATGCTTTGCATCGATTCGGATTGTTTTGCCGCGTCGCAATTTCATCACCCTTCAAATGAGCAGTGCAACGTGCATACGGCGGACGCTTCGACCAGTGCACCCACCGTTGGATACTGCCGTATGACGGTTCCGGCTCCATTAACATACGGAATAAGGCCTTTAACATTGACGACATTCACCGCGTCGCGAAGATCTTTACCCACGCAGTTCGGGACGCGCACGGCGTTTCCGGCAAGTGACTGCTTACGGAAATCGTTTGCATAGCCGATAACCCTTCCGTTGTCGGCCAAGACTTCACCCGCGGACGGGCTTTGATGAAGAATCGTGTCACCGGAGCCGATTATCTCGAAATCAATATCGTACGAATGCAGTAATGCGGCGGCGCCCTCACGATTCAAGCCGCTGATGAGCGGTATCGTGACCGAAGTGGGGCCGGGTTTCTCCGGGACAAGGTTTTCTTGGCTTCTGAGAATCTTTTCGGCGAATTCAAGTTCGGGATGGCTGATAATCTGCTGAATAATTTCACGGAAAGCCGGAGCCGCCGCCGACCCACCGGCTTCACCACCCTCGGGTTCGTCGATAAGCACCCCGCACACAAGCACCGGGCGTTCGACGGGGACGAATCCGATGAACGAAGACCACAGCCGATCGCTGGAGTAAGTACCGCTCTCTCGGTCGTACTTTTGACTCGTGCCCGTCTTTCCACCTAATTCAACTCCCGAAACGGCGGCCCGGCGTCCCGTGCCTTTTTCTACGACCAAAGAGAGAAGGCGCCGCAGACGCGAAGCGACGGTGGCGGAGATTACACGACGGACCGCGCGCGGCTCAACCCGCTCGACAATTTCGCCCTCGGCCGATACTACCTTGTCGTATATGAGTGGCTCCCTCAGAACACCATCGTCGGCTATGGCGGCGAATACCATTATCATTTGCAAAAACGTCGCCGATACCTCTTGACCTATAGCCATGGTGACGCGGGTGCGGCCGGACCAACGGTTGATTGGATGCACAATTCCGTTTTCTTCGCCCGGGAGAACAATGCCGGTTTGGGCGCCCAGACCGAAATCACGCGCATATTTGTACAAACGATCGTTGCCTAAAGCGTTGGCGATACGCGCAAAGCATACGTTGCTCGAATAGGCAAGAGCTTCGGCGAACTCCAGATAGCCGTAAGGGGTGTGATCCCGTATCACCTGATCGTAAATTTCGAACACGCCGTTATTACCGTCGAGTGTGTCGTGCTCACCGAACGTTTTCTCTTGAAGAGCGGAGGCTGCGGGAATGACCTTGAACGTTGAACCCGGTTCGTAGTTGTAACTGATACAGCGGTTTTTACGTTGCGCAAGGGGGTATCGACCGGCTTCGTTCGGATTGAAACCCGGTTCGTTGACCATGGCAAGAATATGGCCGGTGGAAGGATCCATAACAATGCACATTCCACCGCGTGCGTTAAGCTCGGCGGTCGTTTGAGCGAGCACGTTTCGAGCGATCTTCTGAACCCAAAGATCCAGCGTCAAGTAAACGTCGCTTCCGTTTATCGGTTTTTTGTGCGGAAGTCCGATACGGCTGTAGCGTTTGTTTCTTCCGTCTCGCTGCAGAATAGCCCATCCGTCCTCACCTCTCAGCTTTTCATCGAATGCGAACTCCGCACCGCCCAAGCCGTAGCCGTCACGTCCCACATAGCCCAATACCGCCCCCGCCAACTCTCCGTGAGGGTAAAGCCGTTTTTGGCGGACCGAGGCGTTCGAGCCGATCTGTTGCGCCGTGTTTCGTAGCCGGGTTGGTTGCGCGTGCGAGGTATTTGCCGCCAAAGCTCGTCCTCGCCGATCCCGTATGGCGCCACGCGTCGCTCTGATCACCCTGCGACCGGTACTCTGCCTGCGGCTCTGTGCAGCGTACTCCTTGGCATGAATGATCTGGACCACGAAAAGGCGGCTGAGCACCGTAAGCACGCCGAGGCCCAGAAGCACCTGGACAAAGATCAAGCGCGCCCTGAACACCTTCACGGTTCCTCCCGGCTTAATGAATTGAAAAGGACCGTCAGAAATTCGTTACGAACCGCGACCTTTGGCTTTCGCATGGCCTCTTTGGGGTCGACTATCACGACTCTGTCGGAACCGGGATAGTCCATATCCAGATGTTCCCGCGCAATAGTTTCCACTCGTTGCGTACTCGAAAGCTTCTCGACCTCGACCGAAAGGCGTGCCGCGCGGCGGGTGAGAACCGCAAGGCTGTCCGCTTGGGCTGTCAGATAGCGTGAAGTACTGGTGATATACACCTGTTTCCACACCGTGAAGAGCGGGAACAGAACGAGCCCCCCGACCGTAAGTGCGGCAATACATAAGAATCGTGCGGGGGTGAGTCGTTTAGGTGTGGGACGTTTATTCTTGCTCTTTTTCATGCCGTCTTCTCCGCGATGCGCAAACGCGCGCTTCGTGCTCTTCTGTTTTCCGCGATTTCGGCGTCGGTGGGTCTGAGCGCTTTTCTTGTTACCCGCTTAAGCCTCGCAACGCCCCCGCAAACGCAAACCGGAGCGGTTTTTGGACACGTGCAAGGTTGTTCGTTGCGGCGCATGAAATGTTTGACCAATCGGTCTTCGAGCGAATGGTACGATATAATCACCAACCGCCCCCCCGACTTCAGGTAATCAACAATTTTATTCAAAAAGGCTTCCAATTCTCCCAGTTCTTCATTTACCGCTATGCGAAGTGCCTGAAAAAGCTTGGCCAGAAGCTTGATTTTCAGATTTGGACCGTACTCGCGCTCTAAGCAAGACTTAAGCTCGGCGGAGGTGCGCAGCGCTCCCTCTTTGAGACGAGACTTGATGGCATGGGCCATCCGCGGCGCATTGCGTATTTCCCCATACTCACCAAGGATCCTGGCGAGGTCTTCTTCGCTGGAGTCCCGAAGAAGCGAGGTCGCCGTCGTCGCTTGATCGAGGTCCATCCGCATATCCAGCCCGGTATCGTTCATGTAACCGAATCCTCGTTCCGAATCGTCAATCTGATGCGAAGAAAGCCCCAAATCCGCCAAAGCACC
Organism: Chitinivibrionales bacterium; assembly: GCA_014729595.1. Lineage (GTDB taxonomy): Bacteria > Fibrobacterota > Chitinivibrionia > Chitinivibrionales > WJMI01 > WJJU01. The sequence continues at coordinate 64 of WJJU01000049.1, read as the reverse complement.
GTCCAGGCCCGTGATCCCGTGCCGGTCAAGTACTTCATCGAATCGAGAAAACGGGCTTCGCTCG
>WJJU01000528.1 GCA_014729595.1 Chitinivibrionales bacterium | reverse complement strand
TCGATCCCTACCAAACCCAAGCTTCACCCGAAGCTTGAGACCATTTTCGTTTATGTCCTTGACGAGAGTATCAACACTTGCCATGGACTTCTCAAAATCTTCTCGAAATGATTCATTCTCAACCAAGAGTCCGACCGTTCCTTCTCCCTGTTGAACCTTGGCTACGATATCTTGAACCGCCGTCGCGATGGAATCAACCTCATCAGCGATAACCAGGGCACGCTCGGTGAGGTCCGCTCCATTGGTGATTATGGATTCAATCTCTCCCGCATTGCTTTCAAAAAGCTCCTTAAGGTCACCCGTTAAGGCATGAAGATTGGCCACCGTACCATCGAGTCCCGGTTTGTTCGCAGCCACAAGATCCTCAACCAGCACGGAAACCGTATCGAGACGACCGACAACCGTCTGAAAAGTTCCGACAAAATGCGTATCGCCGACCGTTTGCCGCAGCATCGTCTCTACATTTGCCAAAAGAGTCTCTACGTCTCCCAGCACTTTCCCCAGCATGCCCATCGCTTCGGCGATGCCGCTGTCGAAATGACCCCGAATCCACGTCGTGCGCTCATCGGTGTTGGGCGGTATTCGTGTACCTTTTGGTGACAATTGGATCCCGATCATCCGCTCGCCCATGAGACCCACATTCTGCACCGTGATCGTGCTTGAATCGGTGAGCGGGACGCTTTTGTCAAGGTTGACGTCGGCCACCACGCGTGCGTCTCTGAGGTACATTCTTTTCACAGAACCCCGCTTGACGCCGTTAACCGTCACGGGATCGCCGAGTTGAAGTGTTCCGACGTTGGGAAAATGAATCGTGTATTCGACCATTCGGCCGGCGATGTTGACCTCTTTGAGCCACATCACTCCCGCAATCAGCACAAATAGCGCTAAAAATATGGACGCTCCAACAGCCAACTCGGTATTGGTTTTAGTCACCCGTCGAGTCCTTTCACCCCACCACCGATTGAAGCGCTAAAACGCCCCGGGCCGTCAATTCCCGGCGGCGCGGCGCGTAATCGGCCTAAGTCGCTTCACCAACAAATTAATATACGCCCCCGCCTCCCGCCGACTCCACGGTGAGTTGGTACACAACCCAAGTGTATCAAACAATCGGATTAGCCCCCCCCTCATGGAAGGTCGGTGGCCGTGCTTCACCTCTTTTGAGCTTGCCACCGTAACAATCCGTGGGCGTCCCGCAGCCCGCCCGACGGAGCGGGTAGATTATTTCGTTAAAAGGCTTATGTAAGTATAATGGCCCTTCTTTCCCGCCTTCGTTGCTTTCTCAGTTGCATACGGATAGTGTACCGACCGAAAGATTGCTCGAACCGTTTCGAGTACATCGCACCCTTTTTCGTGCCTCATCCGAATAATGTGCCGAATAATATAGCCGCATAACATCCCCCCTTCAGACCATTCCATTCACGCGCCCATACACATCTTCTATGCGGCTCGACGAATACCATGATATCCGGGCAATCCTCACACACCGAAAATCGGCCGGTACACCAGTGCAGTCAGAGGTGGAAATGCATCAGACCTCATCGATCGGCGATTCCACAAACTCCGCATTTTCAATCTTTTCTTTGGATACCTTGTGGTTCTTCACCTTTTCATTGAGCTTTTTCAATTGACGCTCAAGTTTGTCTATCACGAGCGCTTCGGCTTTGGGAAGGTTCTCCGCCTTCGCCTTGGCGGTTAAAACGACGCCTCGGGCGGTAAGGTTAACTTCCATCGTTTTGAGTTCGCTCTCGTTGTCGATTATTGCATGACACGAGGTAATCTTCTCCGAGAATTTCTCCAACCGCAGCAGGTCTTCGGTGATAGTGTCTTTGAGAGACTGTGATGCGCGCCTGTGTCTGGCCGTGATCTGGATGTTCATGCCCGACCTCCTGTTGCTGGTAATCTCGTTACAACCACGTCCGGTCGACCCGAAAGCCGCCGGCTTTACCACGAATTTATCGTCGATTTTCTATAGATCAGGTTCTGGTAGTACTCGCCCCGCCGCCGCGCATTCCTATTTTCCATGAATGGCACCGTGTTTTCGCCCGCCCCCCAAATGTGCGCCCCAAAAGCCATCGCCACTTGCATTCGTTCAGAAGATGTCCGACGGTAGATTTCGGCCTCTAATACTCTCGGATTGACCCAAGTGCCCACAGATAAACTCATAATTAACAAAATACCCATCCGAGCGTTATTCTGCTCTTTGACCCCGGCTTGGGGTTGCGGGCTTTTTTCCGTTTGTGATCAATCGCGTCGTAAACCGGCGGTAATGTCTCTATGGATTACGTTTTCCCGGCACCGCATACTACTAGCAATATATTATTTCCACAGTCCCGCCGTCCGTCCTTTTTATTGGAGTTCGATCTTAGAGGAAATTCGGGCCGCACTATCGCCGCATCTATAACCTTCTAAGCGTGCTCTCGGTCGCTTCCGTGCTCAAGCGAATCGTCGAACACCTCCGCCGCCCGGTACGAACTGCGCACGAACGGCCCGGCAACGACCGTGTCAAACCCAAGCGCTTTTCCCTCACGTTCAAAAGCACTGAATTGATCCGGGGTTACATAGCGACGTACCGGAAAGGCTGATCGGGCGGGCTGGAGATACTGCCCAATGGTTAAGACACGGCACTGGACGCCCCGCAACTTTCGCATCGCCTCCACCACTTCTTCGTCGGTTTCTCCCAACCCGACCATCATACCCGATTTGGTTACGACATTTTCTCGGACAAGTTCGGCGGCCCGCTCAAGAACTTTGAGCGAACGGTCGAAATCAGCTTGAGGACGCACCAGAGGATATACTCGAGGGACCGTTTCGATATTGTGATTGAACACGTCGGGACGCGCTTCCATGACAATATCCACCAGATTAAGAGCACCCCCGAAATCAGGCACCAATACTTCTACCGTTACACCTGGAAGCTGTTGTTTGAGAAGGCGAATCGTGCGGGCAAACTGGCCGGCTCCACCATCGGCGAGATCATCACGGGTGACGGAAGTTACAACCACGTGCGACAAGCCCATAGTCCGTACCGCTTCGGCCAACCTGGCCGGTTCGTCGGGATCGGGTTTCGGAGCGGTGCCGTGGGCGACATTGCAGAATCGACAATTGCGCGTACAGTGATCTCCGAGAATAAGAAAAGTCGCCGTCCCACGACAAAAGCATTCTCCGCGATTAGGGCAAGCGGCTTCATCGCATACGGTATGAAGCCCACCCTTTCTCAGTACTTCCTGAACTCTTCGCCCTTGTCCGACTTTGGGGACCGGACGTCTGAGCCATTCGGGATGGCGCGGGCGAGCGTCGGCGGAATTTCCGCCGCACAATTCTGCAATTTTTGTTTCTTTTTTGCTGCTCATTGATTCCGGGCGGGTATTTGTCAGTCGTATTTCTGTCGTAGGCGCGCCGGAAGGATTTTCAGTTGCTCCCGATATTTCGCTACCGTGCGGCGGGCCACCGACATATCTTCCCGCGACAACGTATCAGCGATTCTTTGATCCGACAATGGTTTTTTCGAATTCTCGTTTTCGACCAGCTCACGTATGCGGTTCTTAATCCTCACCGCCGAAACATCCGCACCTTCAGCATCCTGACCCACAGCCTCGGTAAAGAAATATTTAAGTTCAAATATTCCATGAGGCGTCTGGACATATTTATTGCTCGTAACCCGGCTTACGGTCGAGATATGCATGTCCACCATTGTAGCGATATCCTGAAGCTTAAGAGGCTGCAAGTTTGGCGGTCCTTTTTCGAACCAGCCACGTTGCCTATCTATGATTGCTTCCATAACGCGAAGCATAGTCGATTTTCGCTGCTCTATTGAGCGAATGAGCCAGGTAGCGTTGTTGAGCTTTTCTCGAACGTATTTCTTTACTTCCTTGTCGGCCTTACTTCCCCGTCGAACCATTTCGGCATAGGCCTTATTGATATGCAACATGGGAGTGGAACGGTCGTTGACCATGACCACAAACTCACCCTCCACCTTATCGACGATAAGGTCGGGGATAATCGTCGTCGAAGTATCCGGGTTTACCAAGTACCCCGGCTTGGGGTGCAGTTTTCGCAGATCGTTGATCGCCGCTTGAACTTCCGCAACCGATACACCGAAGCGTCTTCCGATTTCGGGTATTTTCACTTTCTCAAACAGATCCCATGCTTCCCTGACAATCCGCATAGCCAGGCTGTCGTGATGCCTGAGACGTTTGAGCTGCAAAACCAGACATTCCTGAAGTGTACGGGCGCCAACCCCGGCGGGCTCCAGGCTCCAGACAACGTTGAGCGCTTCCTCAACCTCGTATACGTTTGTCTGAGTAACATCGGCCATATCTTCAAGCGTCATTCTCAGGTAACCGTCGTTTTCGAGACTGCCAATAATGAACTGGGCAAGGAGCCGTAAGCGATCGGAGAGCATTTTTTTCTCCGACAGTTGAGCCGTAAGGTGCTCTTCAAGAGAAACCTGGTAGACGGGAGTCGGCTCATACCGCTCTTCGTTGGGATCTCGCTCCCCGCGAGCCGCTTCCCCCAAATCGAACCCCTCTTCCAAGTATTCTTCCCAGTCGATTTCATCCTCTTCGACTTCCAGCTCCTCCTCCGCATCCTCGTCGGCCTCTTCCTCTTCCTGAACTTGCTCGTCCTCCAATTCCTCCGCGGCCTCCAGGACCGGATTCATCTCCAGCTCGGTCTTCAGCATCTGCTCGAGTTGCAGGGTATTTATCTGCAGCAATTTCAGAGACTGAATCATCTGAAACGAGAGCTTCTGCTCCAGCTTCAGGGACATATCGAGACCGAGATTCACGATTCCTCCGCTTCTTGATCATACAATCACGGTCTAAACACGACCGTGAAGCAAACTCAATTGTACACTAAAAATACGTTAGATTTCAAGCAAAAACCACGCCCGGTATGCAAGAGGCTCCCAAAACGGCCGTTGAACCGACCAAAGCACTTAAATGTTTCACTTTCTTGCCGAAAAGGCGAATCAGGGATCTCCACCGGAGACAAAGAATTACCCTAATCCAGCCGAAAATTGCGTCCCAGGTAAATTCTACGCGCTTCCGGATTCTCCGCCAGTTCCTTGGAGGTACCCGAAATGAGAATTTTGCCCTGATTCATGATATAAGCACGATCCGTAATGCGCATGGTTTCGCGTACATTGTGATCGGTGATCAAAACGCCATAACCTTTAGTCTTGAGTTCGGCGACAATGCTCTGGATATCCTCGACCGCGATTGGATCAACACCCGCGAAAGGTTCGTCAAGAAGTATGAAATCGGGCCGGATGGCCAACGCCCTGGCGATCTCCACACGACGACGTTCTCCACCGGAAAGAGTGTAGCCCAGGCTTTGCTCGAGATGGCCGACATTAAGCTCTTCAAGCAGCTCCCGCATCCGCCCCTTTCGCTGCTTTGCACTTAATCGCTGGGTTTCCAGTACCGCCATGACGTTCTCTCCCACCGTCAGCTTTCGGAAAATCGAAGGTTCCTGAGGCAGGTAGCCGATACCCATGCGCGCCCGCTTGTACATCGCCCTTTTAGATATATTCTCGCTGTCGAGAAAGATCTTTCCACTATCGGCCTTTATCATCCCAACGATCATATAGAAGGTTGTTGTTTTGCCGGCGCCGTTCGGGCCAAGAAGCCCCACGATTTCGCCCTGATGGACCGAAATAGAGACCTCGTCAACCACTCGGCGCTTGCTGTAAACTTTTACCAACTTATCGGTGTGAATCTCGCGCTTATTCGCGCCCTCAGTCGGCTCATCTCTATCGAACATTGCCGTATCCGTAGGTACCACGGTCTCTTGCATAGTACGCTTGTCCTTATCACTTCTTCCAACTTCACCTTCGGAGCGCCGTCGGCGGCGCCTCATCCCGTCATAGTTGGGCTTTGTCGACTATTCATCCACCACTCGAAACATCCTGCGTTCGGCGGGAGCACTTGGCGATCGTTTTCCAAATCAAGTAGCCGCCACACCAACAGGGGTAGTACGTGGAGTCTATTGCTCCGATGGAGAGCCACACCGCGCGAAATGGAGAGAAGACAATTGCCATGATCCCAATTCATGAAACGACACTACCATTCCCGCATCCGCGCCTCTTACAGGGCGCTCCCCTTCATGCTTTGCCGCAACTTATGGTTTGTGCAAGGCGGCCGAGTTAATCGGATGACGTATATAGGCCCCTGACACCTCCCGAAAGCCTAAGGTATACCGCTCTGCCGTCACGGAACGTCACGTGAATGATATCACCACTGGCCGTATTGCGACCGGCTTCGCCCCCGGATTCATCATCGACATAATATATACTCTCGGCATTTCCCTCGATCCGCAACCGACGAGCCTCACCTTCTTCGTTGAAGCTCAGAACCATGCGCTTACCCTTGGCAATATTCTTTTTGGTCGGCGTTCGCTTTGCATAGTAAACACTTTGCGCATCACGATGCACCCAGATGGTATCCAGCTTTCCGGATTCGGTGATGCCCATATACAAACTGTCACCGGCTATTGTCGTAACGATCGTATCCTCTTCGCCGTTTTCGTGGTATATTCCCTCGGCGTTGCGCATGGCCGCGATTCCCCGCAACAGCTCATCGACAAAGAATAGGTCGATGGAATCCCCGGTCAGGCGATGTTCATCATAATAAATGCGTGGATCGGAGCGCAATCGTGCCCGATAGTCTTCGGGGTGAAAATAAGCCAGCGAACAAGTAGCCTGCATCACCCCCTTGGTCATTACCACATCGTCGGTAGCCGTGGCCATACGAAGCGAATCATTGTAACTCATTCGCTTCGATACAATTACCAGAGTATCCCCGGCAGTGGTATCGTAGCGTTCAAGGCGTGGATTGAGATCAATGACGATATCTTCCCGTTCGAGGTAATAGGTTCCCCGTTGTCCGGTAATCCGCATGTTCCGCTCAGTATCCATAAAGTCGACATCACCGGTCACCACCACCTTTTTCCCGTTGCGATTGTAAGTCATGCTTCTACACGTAAGTGTCTGATGCGGACGCACCACTTTAACGTCACCGCTGAAATACGCCGTCCCCCGATGTCGGCGCCATCGAGTAAAATCCGCTTTTATTTCGGTGTCGTCATATACAAAATGCACATTACCCTTCAGTTCACTCACCATCCCCCCCCGAACCATTCGGTTCTCACTGAAATCGGCCCTGCGGAGAATGAGCGTTGACGACTTGCCGGACAAGCTGACGACAAACGCCGTCATCGTCAGGATTACGGCATAGCGGCCCCATGAACGGAGTTTTTTAAATGGTAAGGTTATCATTGAGGCATTGAGTGACTATGAGTTTTTTGGTGCTCAACGGATTCAGATCCGGCAACCGCGACAACGCAAAGTTGTATCCATTATCATTATTCCGAGCACAATTTGTGTTATGGGGCCATCCAGGGAAAACCTAACCTAAAAGCCTGATCACACGCTATCAATTAACCGCAACCCTGCTCGGCGTAATGATTCCCGTCATTGCATAGCTACTGTTTAACATCTATGTAAGTAATTGAATAATCATGTCAACCGGATTTTTACTTTCTGGGAAAGCCCCTCGGTATCTAATCGCAACATTTGCGCGGGACCCGGTAAGGGATCATTCCCACCGTCCTGGTGAGACTCTTTTGCGCCACCGGCGCGAGCATTCTTCGGGCGGCAGCCCGTCTTGGACCGGCATGCCCTTCGGCCGTCATGGCTTTCGAGTCCCCGCCCCGCCTCCCGCTTGAATACCAAGCAACTTTTGCGGCGATAGGGAATATAGACAACTCCGGGCTATAACTTCTTAGGTTTTCTCCCGGTTACCGCGCATGTACCACCTGTCGGCGATTGTTCTTTCTCGATCTTACAACTCGTCCGATTCTGCCCGCTCGCGGAAATTCGGGAACTCCCCCTCTACCGAGGATAAAAAACGCCACGTACTGAATGTCTCGGTGGCGTCCAGTCCTTTTCCGCGCATTATATCCCCTTGCGGAGTGATAATTTCCACAAAATCACTGGAACCGATTTTATGTCGTTGCTGGTCCCACCACAGGGATTCACTTCGTATCTTGAGACCGTCACCGCGGTGTACATAAACATTACCCCAAATATAGAAACTGTCCTTGGCCGCGGTTGTATGACCCGAGTCGGCAAATACACGTGTGCGTGAAGTGTTCACCGTATCGTAAAGTATTAGTCGGACCGGTACCACGAGCATCTTCGCCGTATCACTCAAGGACTTTCGCATGTAATCGGATTCCAGTCGCCAAAGCTTGTGCATGCCGCTGTAGAGAAACAAAGTTGAGCTGCCGAATTCCTGATACGGCTCGGGAACCTCCTCGCCCGACTGCGGAACACTCTCTTTTTGGCCACAGCCGGTCCAGAAAAGCATCACAATAAGTACGGCCGGCGCCAGGGCACACCACCACGCGATACGGTTCGTGTTCTTGGCGCGCCCGTCTATCCGCTGCGTCCCGCATTTCACGTTTAGTCCTCCTCAATCCTTACGATCAAAGATAGTTTTCCACGTTCGGCGCGTCCACGAACCGTGGGTCCGTCGGAGAGTGCCGCCACCGGCGATGCATCCAGACCCATTGCGCGGGGTCACGAAGTATGGCTTCGCCGATCAAATCGTTTACATGATCGACATTGAACACCAAATCACGCTCGGGATCACCGGTATCCTCCATTTTGACCGGGCCGAGAAGGCGCACATAATGCGTGTCGTCTCTTTGCCGAGCGGTTACGACCACAAACGCCGGTACTCCCTGTCGCATAGCGATCTGAACGGGCGCGGAAGGCGTATAAGCAAGCCGGCCCAGAAAGCGGGCAAAAACACCGTCAACGTGCGGCGTATCTTGATCAACCAGGACACCCATCGCCTTTCCGCGACGAAGAAGACGCACAATTTTCCGCCCGCTCCCGCTACGATCCAAATACTCAATATTGGGTCCGCTGCGAAGTTCGGTGATAAGGCGATCAACCCGCGGATCGAATGCACGTCGACCTATGGCGAAACTGGAGAAACCTTTGCGGGCGAAAAAATGAAGCAGCATTTCAAAGCAACCGAAGTGGGCGGTAATCACCAGCACCCCCCCGCCCCGCTCATAGGCTTCCCTAAACGCCCCCAGGTCATCGTGCCGCACTAATCGGTCAAAATCACGCTGATCACAACGCGACAAGTAAAAAGCATCGTAAAGATTACGTCCAAGCTCCCGATATACGCGCGCCGCCATTCGCCTTGGGCTCGGCGTCTCGGTACTCTCCCCAAGTACCAACCGAAGGTGTTCAATGGTGCGTCTTCGATCCGGAGTCGGCAGTAGAAACAGCAGGCAGCCCAGCCATCCAAATACCGCGAGACCGATTTTCCGCGGAAGCAGACCCGCCAGGAGCACCAGCATTCGTAGTGCATGGTAAGCGATATCGTTTTTCCAATGCCGGAACGTGTTTTTTTTCTTCGGCATAAGTCAGAAGTGCCGTATAGCGATGCGGTCAATTGATGCGTTCTATCTGAATACGGGCGGGCAGGCCGTTAATGTCAACCGATTCCGCTCCCTCTCGTTCTTGCCATAGGACATCGGTGGCCAGTGTCTCCGATCGAACATAACCCACATGAGTTTCCAGCGCCCGCTTGAGCGTATCATCACATGCGCAAACAATCGAAATTCTGTCGGTAACGTCCAATTCCCGTTTCTTCCGCAGATTTTGAACGCGATTAACGAACTCTCTGGCATGACCTTCGGCCCGAAGCTCATCGGTGATTTCGGTGCTCAATGCAACGGTGATTTCTCCCTCAGTCTCGACTTCGATTCCCTCACGCCGCTCCCGACGAAGCTCGATATCTTCGAAACCGATGTTGTGCCCCTTGATCGTACGGGTTTCCCCCGACTCGAGTCCGCGGATCTCGGCTTGCGAAAACGCTTCAATTTCCTTTGCCGCCTCTTTCATCCCCGACCCATATACCCGGCCTAATCTTCTATAGTTCGGCTTGGCCGAAATCGAAACGAGGGAATCTTCATTATCGCTGAAGGTAACATTTTTTACATTGAGTTCCTCGGCGATGAGCGAGGCCGTCTCCGCGACCAGGTTTCTACGCTCAGCATTACGTATGACGACCGTCATTTCGCTTAAGGGCTGACGTGTTTTTATGTTGAACCGACTTCGCAGCGCCCTGCCCATGGTTACCGCTTGACGCACGAGGCGCATTTTAGTTTCCAACGCCGGCATCATTCGCTTCCGATCGGCTTCGGGATATGCACATAAATGTACGCTTGCCGGCGCATCCTCCCGACGACCCACGACCAGATTGCGATATATCGCCTCGGTAAGAAAAGGCAAAGCGGGCGCCATCACCTTCGCAAACTCAACGAGTACGTGGTAAAGGGTCCCGTAGGCATTTCCCTTGTCGGCGTCGTTCTCACTTTTCCAGAAACGTCGACGACTCCGACGAATGTACCAATTGGTAAGATTATCGATAAACTCTACCAACAGCGGTACAACCCGATAAAGGTTGTAGCGTTCCATTTCACTATTGACTTGTGCAACAGTATGATTAAGCAGCGAAATTATCCATCGGTCGAGTTCATTGTCACTCCGCGGTTCGGCGTTTGGGTCGGGTTGCCATTGGTCCACATTTGCGTATGTCACAAAAAACGAATAGGCGTTCCAAAACGGCAAGAGAACCGCCCGCGACATTTCGGTGACGCCGCGTTCGCTGAACCGGAGATCTTCCGCCTTTACCGCAGGGGAATTTATCAGAAACAATCGGAGCGAATCCGCTCCCAGTTTATCCAGAATCTCTTCGGGCGGTGTGTAGTTCCTCAGCCGTTTCGACAGTTTTTTACCCTCTTCGGAGAGTATAATCCCGTTAACCACCACGTTCTTGAACGCCTCTTTGCCGAACAGCGCCGAAGCAAGAACGGTCAAGGTGTAAAACCAGCCCCGTGTCTGATCGAGTCCCTCGGCGATAAAATCGGCCGGAAATCCTCGTTCGAACTCCTCGGCGTTATCGAACGGGTAATGGCCCTGAGCATACGGCATGGAGCCCGATTCGAACCAGCAATCCAAGACCTCGGGCGTACGCGCCATCTCTGTTCCACCGCATGAGGGGCACGTGACCGGCAACTCATCGATTACATGACGATGAAGATCGACCGAACTGATATCGGCCTCTTCAAGCCGCTCGGCCCACGACACGTCGATCCCGTTCTCTTCGAGGATTGCGCGACTTCGAGTCCTCAGGCGATCGCTTACTTTTCTCGCCGTCTCCGCATGAATTTTTTTCCCTTTCTCGACATTGCCGCCGCCTATAAGGGCGTGAAGCTGCCCGAGGCCGCCGACGCACTCCCGGTGACCACAGGCGCATAGCCACACCGGAAGCGGTGTTCCCCAGTATCGATTGCGCGATATATTCCAGTCGGGCGCGCTTTCAACTCCCTTTCCAAAGCGACCGTCACGAAGGTGCTCGGGGACCCAGTGGATTTGTTGATTGTTCTCGAGCATATTGGGCTTAAGCGAATCAATCCTCATAAACCACGTGGTAATCGCCTTGTATATGAG
>WJJU01000527.1 GCA_014729595.1 Chitinivibrionales bacterium | reverse complement strand
TATCCGAACCGGACAAGAAACTCCTTGCCGAGCTGTGCACTCAGTACCACGTCGACATGGAGAAGGTACTGTCGCTGCTCGCAACGGTAAGGGATTACGAACTCAAAGAGCGGCGGGTGGGCATCTATGAAGCGCTGCGTGATATCATTGCCCAGGACGTGGAGGCCGCATGAGTTTCGATCCTTCCTGGCCCTTCAACGACCTGCCGCCACTTCCGCCCAACGTTGATATCGAAAGCAAACCGATTCTCCGCAAGGCGTTGGGGGCGCGTGCGGCACTCGCAGAACTCAAGGGTATTGCCGAGACGATTCCGCAGCCGGAAGTACTGATCAACACGATCCTGCTCCAGGAGGCCAAGGATAGCTCGGAAATAGAAAACATCATAACCACCAATGATTCACTTTATAAGGCCGCCGTGCTCAAAAACGATGACCGAATCGATTCGCAGACCAAAGAGGTTATCCGCTACCGCCGTGCTCTCTGGACCGGTTTTCAGCATCTTCAGGAGCGTGGATTCATCAACACCAACACGGCCGTTGAGCTTTTCCAGATTCTCAAGGACACAACCGCCGAGGTCCGCAAAACTCCGGGCACGACTCTGCAAAATGCCGCCACGGGTGAGGTGATGTATACACCGCCGGAAGGCGAATCCCTTCTCCGGGAAAAACTCGATAACCTGTGGTGGTTCACGAATGACCCGGCCAACGCTCACATGGATCCGTTGATCCGGCTGGCTGTTATGCACTATCAGTTCGAGTCGATACATCCATTCACCGACGGAAACGGACGAGCCGGGCGCATCCTTAATGTGCTCTATCTGGTGCAGGAGGGCTTGCTTGATTTGCCGATTCTCTATCACTCGGCATACATTATTGCCAACAAGCCGAACTACTACCGGTTTCTGCGTTCGGTTACGGCCGATAACGCATGGGAGCAATGGATTCTGTTCATGCTTGCGGCAGTCGAGGAGACATCCCGACAGACGATCGATAAGATCGGGACCATCCGTACGGTGATGGCTGAGACCTTCGAAAAGGTGAAAAGCGAATTGCCACGGCTCAAGCAGGCAAGGGAGATCATTGAGATCCTGTTCATGAACCCCTACTGTAAGATCGAACATCTGGTCGAGCGCAACGTGGGGGTACGCCAGTCTGTCAGCAAATACCTTAAAGACCTTGAGCAAATCGGTGTTCTAAAGACAGAGCAGGTTTGGAAGGAGACTATTTATCTGAATGTCCCGTTGTGGGATACGCTCTCCGGGATGTCACGGTAAAAAAGGTAACATGAGAAGTCGATCATGTTAAAGAATTGCCACAAATTTAACACGACGTGGCTCTCATGTTAAAAACATTAACATGAGCCGGCACCGGGCCTGGCAATGGCAAGTCTATGAAATTTAAGAAGGTTACGGTAGAAAAGTACAAATCTTTCCAGTATCCCACGGAGATAGTCTTCCCTGAAAGCACTCCGGAGCGGCCACTCTTTCTTATCGGCGGCATGAATGGCGCGGGCGATTTGGGCGGATTTTCGCCATCCTCTACCGTGATGTCGGCGGGCACTTTTGGCGGGTTTTGGGCTTGGCCGCGGTACTTCGCTACCGTCTCCCGATCCACTTTGACTTCCCTGCTGATGGCACGATCAGACCATCCAAGGGACGCAAGTGCTTGAATTTGTTGCTGCTTAACCATTTTCAAGACGTTTCCCATCGCTCTGAACCTTTCTGTTGGAGTCTTCAGAAAGGAACAAGCTGGTAAGGGCTTCTGTCAACGAAAATGGCGGGTTTTGGGCTCCAAAAAGTGCCCATTAGTGGCGGGTTTTAGAGTGCCCGCTGACACCGATTACCGTAAATTGGTAGAAAGCATACTCAAAAAGATGTTCCGCCTGAAGTTCGAGCAATAGAAAACGGATAGGGAAAAGCTGAGAGAAAGATGCGCAAAGATGGACAGAGCAGAAGGGGGAAGTCCCTCGTTAGGCAGATGAGCGAGTAGAAAAAGAATACGACTGGTACGCCGCCGAAAAGAAACAGAATACGGAAGAAGCGCTCGCAGAAAGATAAAATGCGGTAGCATGCCTGGTTTACTTCGCACAACAGGCACATGGCGGGTCCGCTTCGCTCCCCCAAAAATTTTCTTCCTCCCGCTAAGCGGGATCCAGAAAACTACGCCATGCGCCAGCACGTTGGATCGTCAAGCCAAGCT
>WJJU01000526.1 GCA_014729595.1 Chitinivibrionales bacterium | reverse complement strand
GTTCCGCAATGCGCGAGCGGAGGCGGGGCGGCAAGATACGGGGGTGCGGTGCTTTCGCGATTGCGGAAGGACTGCTTTATGTTTGCTTTATGTTTTATGTTGGGCGCAATAATCGGTCTGGCATGAAAACAAAAACCAATAAGAACCCTCGCGAAAGACAAAGTCAGAACGAAAACCAATAAAATCATAGAAAAGTATTGGAAGGATTATAAAATGGCTGAATTTACGACAAAAATGGATAGGACCAGAATATCATATGGACCATCTGAAAAACATGATAAAGAAGATAGAGAATATTGGCAAAATGCCCCATATGAAGAAAAACTCATGACTATAACTTATTTGAGGGAGTGTTTTTATGGCTCAAAAGCAACTACCGGAAGACTTCAAAGATTTTATAAAGTTCTTAAACGCAAATAAAGTCAAGTATTTGTTAGTCGGCGGTTGGGCTGTTGGGATATACGGTAACCCTAGAGCCACCAAGGATATTGATTTTCTTATCGGGGTTGATAATGCAAACCTCAAAAGGTTACAGAAAGCGCTGCATGAATTTGGGGCTCCAACTATTGACATGTCAATATTTAAGGATAAGGGCAATTTTTTCAGGATGGGAAGGCCTCCTATACAGATAGACATAATAACCGATGCTACTGGAATAGATATGAAAAGCAGTTATTCGAGAAGGCAAATAATTGAAGTTGATGATCTCGAGATTTCTGTTATCTCAAAGGAAGACCTAATCGAAAACAAAAAGGCATCAGGAAGATATAGAGATCTGGATGATGCTGAAATTCTGGAAAAAAGTGAAAAACGGAAAAGCAGAAAGACGAAAAAGCGCGCGGGTTGAAGACATGCCAGACCGAGCACAGACGCCCAACAGCGGCAAACCGCCATGTCAACTGTAAAGCTACGTTTCTCTCCGCATTACAGTCGCCACAGCGGTTATACCGCGAACCGTTGTGCGAAATGCCGGAAAGCTCTCCCCCGAAGAAAAGCCGCCGTCCATGGCGGCTGAATGCATTTTTTAGATTATGAGAAAACAATCTGGAGGATAAATGGAGAAAAAGAAAATCTATTTAGAAAGCAGTGTGATTAGCTATTACGCTAATAGGAGAAGTCGCAACCTTATTGTCGCAGCATACCAAGAAATCACACAGGAATGGTGGGAAAATGAATTGCCCAAACATGATGCATTCATTTCGCAGTTTGTGATTGATGAAATTGAAAGAGGAGACACAAATCAAGCAGAAAATCGGATGAAGGCAATCGCCGATTTTCCTTTAGTGGAGCTTACTGAACAAGTTCTGGAACTTGCGGAAAGATACTTATCTCAGCTAAGCATTCCAAGGAAGTCCAGAATTGATGCATTCCACATCGCTGCAGCTGTAGTAAATGGAATGGATTTCATTGTCAGCTGGAATTTCCATCATATTGCGAATGTTTTTGTAAAAGAAAAAATCAGAAAGATTAATGATAGCCTTGGCGTATTCACATCGGAAATTTGTACGCCAGAGGAGCTTGTTGACGAAAAGGAGAATCAATATGAATAATGAATTTCTTGAAGAGATATGGCGCACGCGCAAAGACATCGAGAATGAAGAAGGCGGAGATCTTAAGAGAGTTTTTAAAAGAATGCAAAAGAAAACCAATGAATCCCCTAGAAAACATTATTCTGGAAATATTCGGACAAAGAAAACTTTAAACGAATGATCAACGTGAGCTGCGGCGTCCTGCCGCAGCCCTGCATCGGGGGAGAGCCCTGCTTAATCGGGTCGCACCACGGTTAATTCCTTTGAATGCAATGACTTAACGCTGTTTTCACCTCTGTTTTAAACCGGTTAAATTGACAGGGTGCTCTCCTGGCCCCCGGCATATCTGACCCAGTAGCGTCGTCGGGTCGTTATGCGAAGTTAGCCGGCCGAGAAACTATTCGGTCAGAATCCATGCAAAGGCATCTCTGCGATTGGTTTCGTTGCCGCGAATATCATATAGTTGAAAACCGCCGACTCGCCATAATCTAGTTTGTAAGGGCTCTACGTGCCGTCATAGCGCATCGCGGGAGGAACCACTATCAACAACGGTGATGCGAAGGCGGTCCAGAGTAGCCATTAGATGTTTGATAAGAATTGTCCCGCAGAAATCCAGAATGGATTGCCTCGAAATATTGGGCAATGGAATGTTCAAATCGCCGAAAAACTCCCTGAGATCCATGGGGACAAGGGAATGGGGGGTGCTGTCCGCACTTCGTACCGGCGAGGACAGCACTGCAACCCACAGCAGCATACAGCCGATGGTACACGCACGAATACTCATAGTCCTTTTCCTCTCATTCGCTCTACCTGACCTCAGAACTCTTTATCACACCAACGTGCGTCACCCAGACATCGATGGATACCCGCTAACGATCCGACTGAAGCGTGGAATCCGCCGTGTATGCATCGCAAAGAACCGCACGCTTAGTGGCCGGGAGGAAATTCAAATGTCTTGAGCCATTCCAGGGCTTCCTCCTTGCTGGGCACGTCTTGGAAGTCGCTCTTTTCCAGAGCCCTCTTGGCCAGCCAGCCCCGGCTCCTTGCGCCGTTCTTTGTCCATTTCAAGCCATTCCTTCTCGTACGCTTCCGCTTGCTCAGACGTCCTGGGCTTCTTGGAGATAACATATTCCATCAATGCGCTTTTCTTGACCATTGGATCATCGATAGTGGGCATGGTCCAATATGATCCTATCAAGAACAGCTTCTCTTCCGGCGCGTTAGGGATATATACGATTGTGTACAAGTAATCAACTTCCATAACTACGGGATTCGTGTTCTTGGCCTCCGCCCATATTTTCGCGATTTCTTCAAACGCGTATTCGGTGGAGCCTGGTCGACCGCCCTGAGCGAACTCATACTCGTTTTGCTCTTTATCATAGGAAACGATCACATAGCTACATAGTCCATCCTCATCGGAAGCCAGCATGATCCACTCGTCTTGCGATACTTTAAGCAGAGAATCAAGATAGTGTTCGAGGTTTCCCTGGGTTCCGATCAATCACTCACTACTGAGTTGATGGAAGTACCTCATGGGTCTTGTGAATTGCGGCTCGCCAGGGCAGTTACGGACAGCTTCTCTGTACGCAGCTTCGATCACGGCCTGCGTCGGTCCCGCCAACAAAGCGCTGCCGTGAGCAAGACTAGCCAATCCGATTAGAAACGGCAGTATTGCGGATCTTTTACACGTAGACATCAAACGGACTCCTATTCTTAGGGTTTGCACTCAATCGCACAATTGTTTGAGTAATCAGGGCTTCTCTCTAAGTACAGGGACTGGCGCCAATTCAAGACTCCAACAAGACGCTTGTAAGTCACCCGGTCAAGCTCCTTCTGCTTGGGATCACGAAAGATGACTAGAATTTCACTATCCGGTGAATCATTGACTAACTCATAGCCGCACAACAAGATAGCATGACTCTTCACATCAACTTCAGTCAGGCCATACCATATAGGCACTGGCCTACACTTATCGAGCTGCTCCGCCGGCTCTTGCGGGGTCAGTACGCCCCGGCACGTGTTTGGTATCTCGGCCAACCCGACATCCGGCCAATTCCGACGGGCCTGCATAAGGTAGCAGTTGATTCCATAGCGGTATGAGGTCGGCAAAGAGTTCTTGGGATAAGCAGGATGCTTGCCCTGATAGTTGATCCGGCCTCCAGGCTCCCATCCCTGGTAGCAGCAGCGATTCACAGTCTCGTCGTACCCATTCTTCGGGGCATCGCACGTCTGACACTCCTGCCCTGCGTCAGGGCAGTCTGAGGTGCATCCGCCCTCGCCCACGCCCGAGTTTGGCTCCATCTTGGCGCATACAACATTGTAACTGCCCATAAAATTACACATTGGAACGCCTTGCTTATCTTTGAGAGAAGAGTTGATGCCCCAGATCCAATCCAAGGCATCGTCCAGGCTTATCGAAAGCACATCATCGTACTTGCCCCTTCTATAATACCATTGCAGAGCCATCGTGCCGGTAGCAACCTGACATGCCGTGGGGTGATCGTGACAGTCCTCGAATTGCCCAATCCACTTGGCGTTCAGGAAAGCCCCTGCCCTACGCACGTGAATGCATAGCTGATCCTTGGGCTCGGAGCAGCTTCGCGACCGCTGCCCGGCCAGGCAGACTTCGTCACCATCGCCGTCAGTGTCGATGACATGTATCCATGCACTTCCTCTTCTATATATAAAGGTTTCGTTATTCTAATGAATTATTACTCCGAGAACAATTTGTGCTAAGGGACCATCCAGGGAAAACCTGACCTAAAGGTCAGGTCACACGTTATCAATTAACTGCAACCCTGCTCGGAGTAATATATAAAGTACTTTTGTGAGTAGTGCTAAAAAAGCAGGACAATTTTTGCCGAAAATTTGCCTGCTAAGCCATACGAACGAATGGTTTTTCGATTGAGGGGCGCAGGATATTATCTTTGAATCATGAAAACCACACGATACTTTGACTTTCGTCGCTCCCGGCCTGATCGAGCGGTTATAAAAGACGAGTGGATAACCGCCATAATAGAAAAGCCTTTTCACCGCGAAATTCAACAAGACGGAAGATTCAGGCTTTGGGGTAGAGTCGATGAAGCTGAGGGGAGATATCTGAGGGTCATTCTTCTCGGGGATGAAGAGACTGTGCATAATGCATTTTTCGATAGAAATTATAGGGGGTGATTACATGAAAGTACGATATTTCGATGACACAGATACAGCATACATAGAATTCAGTGGCCATCCCGCGGCAGAAACTAAAGAGATTAACGAAAATGTCTATCTTGATCTCGATGAAGCCGGGAATGTGGTCGGTATGACTATAGAACACGCCGGCACCCAGGCAAATATCGCGGAAATTTCGTTCCAACGAGTGAAACAGAGAGCCGCATAGCAAATTTTAGGAAATTAAGAAAATAACCACGAAGAGCACAGGGAGGCTAATAGAATATTTTATCTTCTTTTCCGGATCCTATCTTTTCCTCCGTTTGCTCTGTGAGCTCTGTGGTTTATCCCTCCCTCTTCTCTCCCACCCCAAAATCTCTCCGTGCCCTCTATGTGCTCCGTGGTTAATCCCTCCCCAAAAACCTAATCACGATTTTTGGTGGATCATCGACAGTGGTTGTAAGCGTGCGACCAAGGCAGGGTCAGTATAACGCAGCGCCCCTGCTTTTTCAGGTGAGAGGGTGCTCTATCATTAGTTTTTCGATGGATAAAGTGG
>WJJU01000525.1 GCA_014729595.1 Chitinivibrionales bacterium | reverse complement strand
TGGCAGGAGTGTTCAACGATCCCTTCTCGAATTGATCTCGGGACGCAAAAAGGTGCGGGGAAAAAGCTGTGTTCTTTCGGGGACGGTATCGAAAAATTCGGGTATATCGGAAGATTTGGTATCCACGATTGATCATTCAGCGCGGGCCGAATTGCGGCAAACCAACGTATTTGTAGAATATGACCACAATTATTTGCTTAAAATGTACCGGGCGCTCGATGAAGGCATGCCGCCGGAATTGGAGCTTTTGCGCTTTTTGCGGGAGTCCGCCGGCTATCAAAATATCCCCTCGGTCATCGGGACGATCGTTTACTCGCGGCGTGGTTCATTCTCGGCCACCCTTGCTCTGTTGGAGCGCTATGTTCCAAACCAGGGGAACGGTTGGGGCGTTGCCCGAGACGCCGTCGCCAATTATCTCGAACGAATTCTTTCCACCAGAGAAGAGCCCGGGCGAATGAACATTCAATATCCGCTTTACGACGGCGCCGCCGCCGAAATTCCCGAATACATGCGCGATATGATCGGCGGCGTTTTTCTTGAGCAAATGAACCTTTTGGGTAGGCGCACCGCCGAACTCCATTGCGCTCTCGCGTCGAAGAGCGACGACGATGCGTTCAGACCCGAGCCTTTTACCCACCTCTACCGGCGTTCGCTTTATCAGTCTTTTCAGGCTCTTGTGCGCAAGACGCTCGTAAAACTCGAAAAGAAAGCGGGTGAGCTTGACGAAGGAGATCGGGCGGACATAACGAAGATCTTGGGTTTGCGAACCAGAATCGTCGAAGTCATGCGCGGCGGAACATCATCGGACGTCGATGGTTACAAGATGAGAATTCACGGTAATCTTCACTTGGGTCATGTAATCTATACCGGCCGCGATTTCGTCTATTCCGGATTCGGTGGCGATCCGCTTCGGCCCCTGGGGGAGCGAAGGCTGAAGTACTCACCGTTGCGGGACTTGGCTTCTTTGATACGCTCCATTCACGAAGTCGCGTGGCGATCTCTTACCGACAAGCATGAATTCCGCTCCATCGACGTCGATTCGCTTGCACCGTGGCTAACCCCGTGGGCCCATACCGTCACCGGTGAACTCATGCGTGCCTACTTGACGGTAGACGGGATCGAAAAGCTGATTCCCGGTGATCGTGGAGCGGTCAGGCGGTTGGTCGGCGCCTATATGATCGCGGAAAGCCTGGAGCGGGCCCTGAGCGATCTGGAGCGAAATCATTCACGACTTCTTGGGCACCTGCGCGAAATTACGACAATTTTGGATGTCCTCGGCGGCAAGCAAGAATCGTAGTACGATAAGGAGGACGAACACATGGAAAGATCAAGCGGTATTTTGCTTCACGTCACCTCGCTTCCCTCGCCCTACGGTATCGGGGATTTAGGGCCCGGGGCATACCAATTTATAGACAGTCTTGCGGAAGCCGGGCAATCCTATTGGCAACTCTTGCCGTTGGGACCCAGCAGTGTTGAAGTGGGCAACACGCCTTATTTCAGTACCTCGGCGATGGCCGGCAACCCGCTCTTGGTAAGTCCGGAACGGTTGCTCAAATGGAACCTTATCAATCAAGGGGACCTGGATTCGCTACGGGTACCCGAGAGTGGGTCGGTAGATTTCGAGCGTGTGGAAGCGGCTCGGTGGCCGGTGTTGGAGAAGGCGTACCGATCGTTTATGGAGGGCGAGGGGGATCACCGGGCGTTCGAGACCTTTTGCGCCGAACAATCGGAATGGCTTGATGATTATGCGCTTTACAATTTACTTCGGGAACGTTTCGGGCGCAACTGGTCGCAATGGCCCGTGGAGTATCGTGAACGCAATGCCGGAGCGCTCGAGGAATTGGCGAATAAAGAACATGAAGCATGTTGTAAGAGTAAATTTTTTCAATACCTTTTCTTCTCTTCCTGGTTTGATCTGAAAAAGTATTGTCACGGTAAAGGCATTTATGTTATCGGTGATCTTCCGATTTATGTCGGCTACGATTGCGCCGACGTGTGGAGTCGGCCGGACGTATTCAAGCTCGATGACAACCGGCGTCCGTTCGCCGTTTCCGGCGTTCCGCCCGACTATTTCAGCGCGACGGGCCAACTCTGGAACACGCCCGTGTACGACTGGGCCCGGCTTAAAGAATGCCGGTATGATTGGTGGGTCAGGAGAATGGAGGCCGTATTCGCCAGGTTCGACATGGTGCGAATAGATCATTTCAGAGGCTTGGTTCAATACTGGGAAGTACCGGCGGGCGAAAAAACCGCGATGAACGGTGAATGGATGGACGTACCCGTTTATGATTTTTTCGATACGATGCTCGAGCGTTTCCCGGGATTCCCCGTGATCGCCGAAGATTTGGGGACAATTACTCCCGACGTACGCGATGTCATGAAGCATTACGGGTTTCCGGGCATGAAAGTATTGCTCTTCGCTTTTGGTGATGATGATCCAAGACATATCTACCTTCCGCACATGTATGAGCAAAACACAATCGTCTATACCGGTACGCATGACAATAATACCGTTCGCGGCTGGTTTGAAACGGAAGCCTCCGAAGATGCTCGCGCGAGATTGATGCGTTACCTCGGAAAAGAAGTCCCGGTCGAAGATGTCGGGTGGGAAATGATACGATTGAGTATGATGTCGGTGTCGGAATTAGCGGTGCTTCCCGTTCAAGACCTCCTGGGGTTGGGGGATGAGGCACGTATGAACGATCCCTCAAAGCATATGGGAAACTGGAAGTGGCGACTTATGCCGGAGCAACTTCACGAGAAAGTGTGGGGACGACTTCGTGACCTTACGGTTATTTATGGACGCGAACGGCGGTAAATACCGGTAGCAAAAGTATCTCCCAAAAACCTTCCGTGAAGGAATACGGTTCAGTACGCCTCTCCTATGCATGCGCCGGTAATTCGGTAGTCTCCGCCTTCACGCATTGGTCTTGTGTATTACAAACCGGCATCGGCCAGTCCGCAAAAACCTGCCGCATTCCGGCTATTTATTTCGCCGCAAGCGGTCCAATACCCAAGGTCCGCCGCCGAAATACGCAAGCAGAAACAACCCTCCGGTCATCGCAATATTTTTCATAAACATTATTTGTTGAACCCGCTCGCTGAAATCCAAATGAAAAATGAAGGTCACGGGGACAAGAAATAAAATTAAAGCGACGGCACCGATACGTTCGTAAATCCCCAGTATTACCATAAAGGCGCCACCAAGTTCGAGAATAATGCCGAGGGTAAGCCAAAAGGCGGTGGCGCTCATTCCATTGGCGGCCATGTACTGTTGGGTTGAAGCAAAGCCTTCACCAAGCTTCGAAAATCCTGATTGCAGAAATATCGATGCAAGCAGCAAACGACCAATAAGCGGGATTAAACCTTTCATTTATGCACCTCCTTGAATGTCGGGCTAATTCTGCAATATGCATGCCAAATTTTTGTTCTCCTGGGTGTGAGGTTAAAGAACACCAACAAGCGGGCGACCGCCGGCTCATCGTCACTTGTCGCTCGAACTACTCGAAACGACGTTCATCGTAGCCGGCCCCTCCGTTGCTTTAGTTATCGGAAGCGGGGGAAGAGTACGTGGGTCATACCGAATAGATCGGCATGATTTTATTCTTCGTTCCGTGATTATGCGCTCGCGAGCAGTTCTCTTCGGAAGGGCGGAAACACAATGAGATACCTCACGGATTTCTAAGAGCCGCTTCCTGAATGAGCTACGTCAGGCAAGGCCGAGCGGGAAGGCTTGAATGTGATCCCGCAAATCGCGACGGCGAGGCATATCCTCGGAGATATGATGAGGAGGCGAAACGAAACGGATAGGTCGTCGCGGTTGGCCTCAGTAGCGGCTCATTTTGATTGCGGCTCTAAATCGCGTCGGTTCGAGAACGGTCTACCGAGGCTCTTGAAGTCGGCTAAACGCCATGAAATGGGATGCTAGGACGGCCGGTGTGTTTTGAACGCGCTCTTCATGAATGAACAATCGCCGGTGCCGGGCGGCAAGATTCGGGGCGACTATTCGATGCTTACCGCGGATGCATATCGCTGTCCGCGAGCCCTTTTCGTCGGGTGAAACAAGGAAGAGTATATGAGTTGTGATGCGGTTATAATTGAAGATGAAGAAACCATTGCCATGGCTATACGTTTAGTATTCGCTCATCAAGGAATTTGTGTACGGGAAGCGCATACCGGTGGGGAAGGGATAATGGTCGCTCGCCGAGAGCGGCCGGTGGTTGTGCTCGTTGATGTTCGTTTACCTGACATTAACGCGTGGGAAGTTTGTCGGACGCTCAAGAGAGGGTGGGAAGGTTGGCGTCCCGTAATTATCTTTGTTACCGCCGCCACACAAGCGACGGACCGGCAGATGGCGGAAAAGGTGGGCGGCGACGAATTCGTGGCAAAACCGTTCGAGATAATCGAATTGGCCAACCTGGTGCGGCGGTACTTACACGCACATGCCGGGACATAGTGAGAATGCGCGTACTCCCCTTGCTTTGGTATACATCCTTATCTACCCCTTTGCTCATATCCCCGGCGCCGCGGAAGTTTTTCGCTTAAGAAATTCCATCGTTGCATAAGTTCCTCGGCATTCAAGCGAGAGGCGGGGGCTCGAAGGCCGTGACGGGCGAAGAGCAGGGCGGTTCACGAAGGACCGCCGCCCGAAGCATGCTCGCGCCGGTGGCGCAAAAGAGCCACACCGGGATGGTGTCAGCTAACGCTTAGCGGGTCCCGCGCAACCGTGGCGATTGAATGCCGAGGGGCTTTCCCGGAGGGTAATAATCCGTTTGATATGATAATTCAATTGCCTAAATACCTGTAACCGGGTTTTATATGCAACGATGGGGGGAGTGGCTCACAAACGATAAATGCCTGTTTGTCCCGGTGGGAAAAGCTCGGTTAGTGAATGTTGCGCATTTTTGGTCGGAGTCGTACAATACAGATTAGCATTGCGTACGTTACGTTGGCCGATCGGCACCTTTTTATTATGACACGGAATGAACAAGATTATACATTTCGATTGCTTGTCGTCGACGATGAGCCAAACATGATTAATTCGCTTAAGCGGATGTTTTTTGCCGACAACTATGATATTTATGCGGCTTTCGACGGTCGGCAAGCATTGGAAGTGTTGGCGAGCGTCGAGATACATGCCGCGATTATCGATGTGAATATGCCCGGTATGGGTGGGATCACCTTACTCGAGAAAATAAGCGAGCACTATCCAAATGTTGAAGCGATAATGCTGACGGGGCGGGGAGGGGTTGAAATGGCCGTTAAGGCCATGAAGCTGGGTGCGTCCGACTTTTTCGAAAAGCCTCTCACTGATGGGTTGCGAAAAAAAATTCATAACATCCATGATCTTCGACACCTGAAAATCGAAAATGCTCGGCTTAGGCGGCAGGCGTCACGACGGTTCGATTATCCGGATCTGTTGGGCAATTCGGTGCATTTCCTGAGGCTTAAAGATACGATTGCACACATTGCGATGCTGGATACCCCCATTCTCATCTTGGGAGAAACCGGCACCGGCAAAGAACGTGTCGCGCGAGCCGTGCATCACATGAGTCCTCGGGCGACGAAACCGTTCGTCGTTGTGGATTGCGCGGGGATCAGTAAGACCGTGATAGAAAGTGAATTGTACGGACATGCAAAGGGAGCTTTTACCGGCGCAATGCAAGAGTCCTGCGGCCTCATCCGCACTGCCGACACCGGTACGCTCTTTATTGATGAAATTGGTGAGTTGCCGCTGGACGTTCAAGGTAAGCTCTTAAGGACATTGCAGGAAAATGAGGTCCGCCCCATGGGATGCAGTGAGAGCATTGCGGTCAATGTTAGATTTATCGCGGCGACGCATCGCGATCTGGAGGCGGAGGTCGAAGCGGGAAGATTCCGGCAGGATCTTTTCTATCGGCTCAACGTTATTTCTATTAATGTCCCTCCGCTTCGCGAGCGCAAAAGCGATATTCCTCTGCTTTTCGGCCATTTTTTAGAGAAACACAAGAACCCGCATTCCGCCGTAACGAGCATTTCGGAAGACGCGCTCCATCTATTGGCCGCGCATGATTGGCCCGGCAATGTGCGGGAATTGGAAAATGCCGCACGAAGGCTGATAGCTCTTGGCGGAAAGGAGCGAATTGCGCCCGATGATATTTCGAGGCACTTGCTTACCGCACATAAAACCGCCGACGTCGTTTCTTCTGAAGATGTACCGAACGCAAAACCGACCGGCCTGACGCTTGCCGATTATGAACGGGCGGCAATCTCCAATGCACTTCATCTCTGCGGTGGAAACCGCAAAAAGGCATCGACCATGCTCCAAATCGGCGAAGCGACCCTTTATCGAAAAATTAAGCAATACGGACTAGGAAACGAGCCTTGGCGCTGACGGTTTCTTCCCGGAAAAAGTAAAATGGATTGGACGTACCTTAGGCTCACCCTGTTTTATGTAATACCTAAAGAAAAGCCACGAGCATAAATTCAAACAATGTCTTGCCGGTGAACATGGCAATCATTTATTCTATTCCGAGTTCAAGATCCACCATATCCACGGCGCCCGTGGTAATGAATTCGAACTATTTGCCGGCGTAAGCCCGGGGCAAGGCAGCACTGAACCAAGACACCCCTATGTATCGCCCTTATAATTAATATTGTGATTTTCCTTGCAGGAACTATTTCTGGAAGGTATATTACCCGTCGTGGATGTCACCGTGATGAGTCTTGTTATAGTAGAAACTTCGGCAAGAAATCGCCCTGGGACAGTTGGCATGACCGGTGGTTCCGCAACCAAAATGCTCTACAATTTGTTCTTGGCGAACATATTTCCATAAATATCAAAATTATGTCGACCAAGTCATCACTACCCAAGAACGATAGGCTAAGCACCGGAATAACTAAAGAGTTTTCCGAGCACGTGAGTCATCGGGTGCTGAAATGTGTCTTACGGGCCGTCGCTATCGAGTATTTCGTGTTTCCGGTGGCGGTTGATGAGACCGGCCGCCTCGAAGTACTTGCGGCGTATCCGACCGATGCGGAGTCCCTACAGGCTCTTCAGGTGGTCACCGGGATGCTGGTAAAGCCGGTGCCGGCGAGCAAGGATGAAGTATTGGCGCTGATCGCTAAAAATTACGGCACTGATCCGGAATCGGTCGGGCATGATGATACCGGCGGGCGGAAACGGGACCCTGGTGAATCTGAGAGACCGGCACGCGGCGCCCCAAGCGGATATCGTCTCGGATATAGCCCAAAGCAGTCGACCGTCGGTTTGGTCGACGATATTCTTCACGAAGCGCAGCGCCTTCGGGCGTCCGATATACACCTGGAGCCTTTCGATCGTGAGATGAATGTTCGATTTCGGATCGACGGTGTATTGCAGGAGATGATGAGTATCCCCAATGAGCGGGTGCTGGAGGTTACCTCACGTCTCAAGATCATGGCCAAAATGGACATCGCCGAGAAACGGCGTTCTCAGGACGGCCGTATTCGCATGAGAGAGGGTGGCAAGGAGGTCGATGTCCGGGTAAGTACGTTGCCCACGGATTTCGGTGAAAAAATTGTCCTGCGCCTTCTCGATAAATCCGCATTCAATTTTACGCTGGATTCATTGGGCATGGATCCGCCGCGGCTTGCATTATTCCGAAAAGCGATCCAGATGCCCAACGGGATAGTCCTGCTTACCGGCCCAACCGGCTCGGGAAAGACCACGAGTCTTTATTGCGCGATGAATTATCTGCGTAAGCCGGGGGTGAACATCTCGACGGTTGAAGATCCGATCGAGTACAACATACGTGGGGTCAATCAGACACAGATTCACCCGGCTATCGGGATGACCTTCGCCCACACGCTTCGAACCCTTCTTCGGCAGGACCCGAATATAATCATGGTTGGTGAGATGCGCGATTGCGAAACCGCCGAGATCGCGATTCGTGCTTCGTTGACCGGGCACCTTGTTCTCAGCACACTTCATACGAACGATTCACCCTCCGCCGTGGCTCGTCTGACCGACATGGGACTGGAACCGTATCTGGTTTCAAGCTCGCTGTCACTAATCGTGGCCCAGCGGCTGGTGCGAAGAATATGCGAGCATTGCAAATGCGAAGATGATGTACCGAACAACACCAAAGAGAGCATGGGACTGGCGCCGTCGGTTCGAGTTTACAAAGGCCTGGGGTGTTCGTTGTGCGGTCATACGGGATACAAGGGAAGGGTAGGTATCTACGAGGTTCTTCCCGTGAGCGAGAATATCCGCGCTTTAATAAACACAAAAGCATACGCATCGGAAATCCGCGCCCGCGCGATCGAGGAGGGCATGATAACCCTTCGCGAATCCGCTCTGGCCAAGCTCACCGACGGAACCACTTCACTCACCGAGGTCGTCCGAGAGATCTCGGTAGTCTCCTGAGCGCACGTTCAAATCAGTAGTTGAAGGTACATTAGTTCTTCTCAAAAAAGCCTCTTAGTACCATGCGCGGTGGAGAAGACGGAGGAATAAATCGCCGGCTTTTTTTACTCTACGGGAAAGACTTAGAGCCGCTTTCAGAATGCGCTGCGTCGGGGAATGCCGAGCGCGAAGATCTGGATGTCATGCCGCAAAGCGGGAGAGGAAGTATATCCTCGGCGAATTGGCGAGGTGGCGTAACCAAACAGACGAGGCGTTGCGGTCGGCATGAATAGCAGCTCAATTTGAAAGCGGCTCTAAGTCGGCGGATAGGGGTATAGTCCTCTTCAAAAAAATTACGTAACTCTAATTTTGTTGGAAATCGAACTATGAAATTC
>WJJU01000524.1 GCA_014729595.1 Chitinivibrionales bacterium | reverse complement strand
GCTCTCATTGGGGGGGGCGGCGGGCGGCGATGTGTACTCTCGGTGGAGCGCTTGTTCCTCAAACGACCCTTGTGCCTGATTTTTCGAATTGCTTTTTTGGGGGCTTGATAGCGGTTGCGGTGCCCATTCCCGCCCGCTTGTCTTTGATCCCTCATTTTCGCCGGCAAGTGCCTTCTTCAAAGTGATCCAGTCACCATGGTGGTAAACTTCACCACGGTCGAGGTGCGTCTCGATTTCTCTTCGATCGGCCAAGGCGGATTCAATTTCGTTCCATTCCCCTTGCAGGTCAAGAACTCGCCCGCGCAAAATTGAGTATCGCGCATGCATCGCTTTCGGCAATTGTCCGATGAGTGTCTCAATTTCATCCGCGCCGGGAATGGAAAGGGTGGTCTCCGACATGAGCATAGCCTCAGCGTTTCATCGATTCAGGGTTTTGAACGGCGGGCACTGTTTTAGCTTGGTCGGTGGCGCGGCTTTGCGGCAGATCATTTGAACGGGAGCGATCACGAGTTATAGATGATTGCTTCCTAGTTTCTTGGAGCATTTTGGCCATTGAGCGCACGGTCGTTTCAAGGTTGTCGACCTGTCGCTCGAGGCGACTATACAGATAAAATTGCATGCCCCCGATTGCGAGTAGAAGCAGAATCACTACGAGGGCGAAAAGACGACGCAGGATATTCGGGCGTCTGCCGACCGACTCGGCTACCTCGTCCGCCATAACTTTCTCGAGCTGCACGGCGGCGTAGGCGCTTTCGTTAGCATCGGGAAATTGCTTGATGATCTCTTTGTAGAGGATCACGGCTTCTTGAATTTGCCCTTGCCCGTGCAATTTAAATGCTTGCTGGTACAATTCGAGCGGAGATTTGGCCATTAGTAGGCTCCTGGTGCCGAATACAATGATGCTTTGACCAAAACAATCTCGTGGAGAAAATAACCCATTGGTAGGCCGTCGTCCAATAAGTGACGATGTTAAGCCGTTTTGCTTCCGGATTTTTCCGTCGGCACCATTTCCAAATCCGCGCGAAACGCACGGCAGTTCTGATAACGCTGTCTTGGATCGGGAGCGAGCGCTTTAAGTATTACACATTCGAGTTGAGGTCCAATTATCGGCGAAACCTCACTGGGCCATTTGGTGAACAAGCATTCAGGCTGATCGATCTTGAGAGCTACGACCCGCAGAGCATCTTTTTCGGCCAACGGAAGCGCGGGAGCGGTCATCTGGTAGAGAACCATCCCTAAGGAATAAATGTCCGCACGATGATCGGTACCTACGCCCGAAGCTTGTTCGGGTGCCATGTAGAGAGGACTGCCGACAATGAAACCACGACGTTGGGCACCATCAAAAAAACATGCCTTCGCGATCCCGAAATCCGTGATCATGGCACGCGCCGTCCCTCGCTGAATAAGTATGTTTCCGGGTTTGATGTCTTGATGCACCACTTGCTGATCGTGGGCGTACTGCAAGCCGTCGAGAACCTCCAGCATGATCCTGCATGTTTTCGCCAAAGGCAAAATCCTGCGCGTCGCGATTGGATTTTTACGGCATTTTCGTAGGTATTTCTCCAGATCTTCGCCTTGGACGATCTGCATGACCTGATACCAGCAGTCCTTGGCTTCGCCCATCTCGAATACCGGGACGATGTTTGGGTGGAAAAGTCCGGCGACAAGCTGAGCTTCGAATTTAAATCGCCTCCTGGCTTCCGGACCGGCGATGGAGCTTTTCGGAAGAACCTTGACGGCAACCTGTCGTTGAAGCGTCCGTTGGAAACCGACGAAAACAACACCTCCGGCCCCCCGCCCCAACTCGCGAACGATGGTAACGGTGCCGAGATCACGCCCGATGAAAGATCGTATTTCTTTTTCCTGCAATTCCATAGTGGCAACCGAAACGAGGCAAAACTATCGCTATGGATAGCTTACATGAGAGTGGGGAATCGGCGGACGCCTACTGTTGGTGATGGGGAGGGCGTTGCTCCTCCCGTAGTCGCTCTGCCTTTTCCCGCGGCATGTAGATTGTCATGGTCATATCTTCTTCGACCTCGGTGTCATCCACCGAACCCTCGTGCTTGGAGGGATTGGAAGCGACGATGATTTCACCGTCGCCGGACTTCACCGTCACCCCGTCATCCGTATCTTCGCTTGCGGGCTTCTCGAAGGACGGCTCCGTCTTCCGCTCGAGAGGTGTTGTAGCTTCAAGCTCCTTGGGTACGCGCTCCGTGTATGTCGACTTTTCTTTTTCGGAGGGTTTTGTGCCGAATGAGTGGTTGATTGGCACCCGTCGAATGCTCTCCAATGCTTTTTTGGAGTAGGTTTGCGATCTGTTTCGAAGGGTGAATTGGTCGTTGAATTCTTCGCTGTTCTCTTGATATCCATCGCGTGCGGCGGCGGCGACCTTCATACCCAACGAGCCGACAAAACGCATGATTTCGACATAATGCGCGGCGATTGGGGAGCTTTCGGGCGCTCCGATTACACGTCGCGAGGCGGCAAATGCTTCATCCATCAGACTACGAGTGGTGATGGTCGTCACGATTCGACGTTTTGCCATATCCGAGGATACACGGTAGTGCACCGAAGGGAGATATGAACCTGTCAATACCTTGCAGCCCGCCCTTTCGAAAGCAATCCCGCGCCGTAGTGGATCGCCGGGAAATACGCGGGCACAAGGAACTTCGGTGGTTTTCCAGGTTCGGCCTATGAAATCGTGTATTTCTTGCCAATCATTCATACCCTCAAATAATACAAGAATCGAAATAAGATCGGTACACGTAGATGTGTAGTGATGAGTATCGAGAGGAAGCTGGGGTCGTCGCACCTTTGTTTTCAGAAGCTCGGTAAGAAGAGCTTCTTGGCTTTTAAGACGCATTCTTACCGCATGGACCCTATCGACTGATTGCAGAAACGAGGTCATTGTCGCCGCCTGCGCCGCCAAATGAGGGTACAGCATCGAGTAATCCTGCTCGATACTTGCAAGCGTTTCTTTTAGATCTTCGGGGTCATCAATGGTGCTCTCTTCGATTCGAGCAGTCCGGAGCAAGTGCCGCCAATCCAAGGTAGGCCTCCTCTTGCCGAAATTATTCGGACGCAAAGCACGGGTATTCCGTGGCGTGGGGACAAATGTATATTTTCACTAAAGAATATACTGCTTACCAAAATACTGTTCTCGGCATCACTGGGGCAAGCAACTGATCCCGATTTAATGTCGCTTTCAGCATAAACTACGTCAGGGAAGACCGAGCGAGCAGGCCTGGATATGATCCCGCAAAGCGGGAGACGAGGCATATCCTCGGTGATATGGTAAGGAGGCGCAACGAAACAGACAAGTTGTCGCGGCCGGCCTGAGTTGCAGCTCATTTTGAAAGCGACTCTTAATGACTAGACTGCCCACCTACCTTCGGGCGGTTGTGTTTCTATCAAAATAAGCAGTATATTGCACGCACTGCCCAAGTGGAGGCGAACCGGCGGGCGGGGGGGCGGTGAAAGAGGTGTCGCTATCGAGGACAGAAATGAATTATGCCCATATTCCAACTTGAGCGAAACGACCGCATCCTCGGCAATCACGTCCTTGACACGGATGTTGTGACGATTGGTCGTGCCCGAGACAATATCATCGCGATAGCTAATTCGGCCGTCTCGCGCTATCACGCACGTATCGAGGCGGCGGACGACGGATACGTTCTGACTGATTTGGGATCGCTTAACGGGACCTATGTCAACGGCGAACGTGTCAAGCGCGTTCTTTTAGCCGACGGTGACAGGATTGAAATCGGCGAGTATGCAATAGTTTTTCAGGAAAACACCAAGCCCGCCCACTCATCCTTCATGCCGACAAGAAACGCTCCGTCAGCCTCGGACAACGACGACAAGATACGGGACGGCACGGAAACGCGGGCAATGCACGAAAAAAGCATCATTTCGGATACCGCCGGCGGTGACAGCAAGCACATCGAGGTTCTTCGCGAGCCTTTGGAAAGCGCCGTGCACCAAGTGGAAAACGATCCTTCGACAATTATCCTGAAACTGCAAGGAGTCGTCGACAGCACCAATACAAAAATCCTCATCGATTTATTCGACGATATCATCGACAACGGCCCTTACAATGTTGTCGTGGACTTGGCGGAGGTGGCGGCTATAAGTAGTACCGGTTGGGGCACTCTACTAGGACAACAAAGCCGGCTGGCTGAACTTGAGTGTGGAATGAAATTAGCCGGTTTGCACGAAGAGCTTCGTGAACGCTTTCGTATGCTTCCTTTTGGAGGCTTGTTCTCGTGTTATCCGACGGCCGACGATGCCGCCACGGCGTTTCGCACCGATATATTTACCGAAACACACTCGCCGAATGAGCAGGAATACGATCTCCGGCCCAACAAGGTGCCAAACGAAGCACCTCGGACGGTTCTGCTCAATGCGGTGTCGTCCGACGACGATTCAGACGGCGATAAAAATTCCGTGCACGGAGGAACGACAAAGGATTCCATGTCACTGGAGGACAAAATTCGCTGTGTTGTTTCGGAACGCCCGTTTCAATCGGAGCATGATATCCGAACTAGGCTTCGCGAAGAAGAGTACGGGCGAACGGAGGTAGGCCGTTTCAAACTCAAGGCACTTCTCAAGAAACTCGACCTGCATACAAAACTCAAGCGTTACCAGTTTTTTCTCAGGTATTGATCCCGTCGCGCCGTTCGGGTTACAAGCTAGGTGCTTTGACCGCGGCGTAGTCACACGGATTGCTCACCCGCGGTGTTTTCGTCCATTGAACTCGCGCATGTTTTCCGTAGGAATATGGAATCCCGGGGTGGTTTGTCATGTCCAAAAAACCGAAAAAATAGATACTGCTTGTGAGGGGTCTTATCGAGAGTGTATCTTATGATGCGATGACCGGTGGGGGGCCGGCTATGCGTATAAGCGTAAACTTAAGCTTGCAATCCAAAATGAAGTCGCACCTTCATGGCTGCACCTCTTCCCCTTACCCCTTCTTCGCCGGTAGAGAAGGGGACATGAAGAGTGTTTTGTAGGAAAAAAGAGGCAAAAGAGCGCAAGATTGAATGCTCCCATCTTCGTTGCTTGTTTCCCCTCTCCATTCCGCTTTGCTGGAGAGAGGGGGCCCGGACGGTGGGATGAGGCGGAGGAGTCCCGAGCGCGCCTGTGGGACGACCATTTATTTGAAAGAAAAGCTAAGTTAGCGCCTTTGTCGGCTATGCGTCCGTCTCTTTCACTAAGCCAAGTTGGTCCAAAGCTATTGAACGATTTGTCCGGCCGGCCCGGCGCCCCAAGCGGCTTGCGGGGGATGGTACGAAGGTCCGACTCGGAAAACGGCGTCCCTCCGGGCACGATTTCTGCTGGAGAATGTAGTATGTTCCGTTTGTCTATCCTTGCCGAGGCCGCATCGCCGGCGGTTTTTAAGCATAGGGAAGAACGGGCGGAGGGCGATCAACAAAGACTGAAAAAATTATAGGATCCGTGCCCCTATGGCTTTCCCTCAGGTAGTGCAGCTTCTCTCCTTTTTTGTCGCGGCATTTGCATCGGTCTATGTTTTTATTTGGCTGATACTGATGTCGCCTCTTGTAAATGCGTTTACGGATCGTCCCGATGAACGCAAGGTGCATCAGCGCCTGGTCCCTCGCGCCGGGGGCGTATGTATCGTCGCCGCCGTCTTGGGCCTTGTACTCTTGTGGAGTTTTCTCGACAAGGCGGTCATCCCACCACTTCCCGAGCGGGTGTTCAGGACGCTTTTTCTGACCGGTGCAATACTTGGAACGGTGGGTGTTCTTGACGATACGATTTATATCAATATATCGGCTTTGGGAAAGCTCATATTGCAGATAGGGGTGGCGGCCGGCCTCATAATAGGGAGCGGGGTTCGATTCGAAACAATCCCGTTGTTCGGCGGAATCGCCGTATCACTCGGCCCTCTAGGGTTTCCCATAAGCCTCTTGTGGCTGGTGGGTGTTACCAATGCAATTAATATTATCGACGGACTCGACGGCCTTGCCGGTACGATCAGCCTCATAAGCTTTGCTTCGCTTGCGGTATTCACCGGAATGGAGCAGGATTACCGGTTCATGCTGGTGACGCTTCTCTTTGCCGGCGCGATATTCGCTTTCTTGTTGCACAATGCTCCGCCGGCACGAACATTTTTGGGTGATACGGGATCGATGTTTATCGGGATGGCCCTGGGGTTCTTAACAATGTACCTCATTGCGGAGGGTCCCGGCTATCCGGTGATTACGGCACCCCTGATCGTCGCTTTTCCAATACTTGACGTCGCCGTGGCGATGATGCGCCGTTTTGTCAAGGCTCGGGGGGGCGGCGCTTCGTGGGTCCGCTCGCTCGAAGCCATGCTGGCGGCCGACAACGAGCACATTCATCATAGACTTTTGCAAAGAGGTTTTCAACACTCATGGGTGGTGTGCACAATCGCTTTGCTTCACGGTACCGTATGCGCCGCGGCGATCCTGATACAGCGGCTTTCGGCAGGGTGGGCGGCGGTGGCCCTTGCCTACGTTACCGGCATGGCATTTTGGTACCTTCACCAGTTGGGCTTTCTGGCTCCGCTGGCGGGCCGTTATCGCGTTCGTCGCGAACTCGAGGCGCGAAGGAGGCGGAAAGATCGGGATCTGATCGGTATTGTCCAAGCGGATCCGGTTTTACAGCACGCCCTTACTCACTATGAACAAGAGCTTTTTGCGTTTGAAATCCTCTCGATTAGAGACATGCCGTGGGACCATCCCGCGATTCGCAGATGGTCCGCGGTCATTTTGGAAAATCACTATGACAACAGACTGGCCGAAGACATTGACTCCGCCCGCAAAATATCGAGGATTGCCGGTTGCCCCGTTTTTGTTCTCGGGGACGGCGTAGGGTTAACGGGATGGAAGGTCGCTCATACGGAAGGCACCGAAGTCACATTTATAAACAAACCAGTATACGTGCCGGTTGTACTTAAAAAGCTGGCCGAATCCATCGGGCAGACGCGTGAAAAGCGCGCCTCCGAAAAAGTCGTTTCACCCGCTCTCGTCGCTCAAACGCAACGAGAGCTGAGCCTGAGAAACCCCGGCCATGAAAACGTTTGACCGTACCCGACGTCGTCTTTTGGTGATCTGTCGCGACCATAAAGTCCGAAGCGATTTGGTGACGCTTTTGACCGGTTACGGCTACTTTGTCGACTATGTCGAAGATCGTCATGAGGGCATTGCAAAATTCAAACAGCATAAACAGGCCGTGGTCATTATCGATGTCCCGGCACTACCGCAGTTTCCGGAAAGTGTCTTCAGAGAATTCCGGGTCTATAGCCGGAACCCTATCATTTTGATCGCAGCGCACAAAGACGAGCAACGAAAAGTATATCCGTATCTCGATGAAGGTGCATACGACATAATTGAGCTTCCCCTCAAAGCGGACTATCTGCACTTCCGCCTTCGACGGCTTGTTGCGCACAGCGCATTGGAAGCCGTAAGTGAGTTCAGACGCTTTCTCATCTCGGCGCTCCTGTTTGCGCTACCCGTCTGGCTTGCTTTGATTCGCTCTTTCGCCCGATGATAGGTGACAAGGATAATTCGGACCGTAAATTTACGTAAGCGCCGCGGCGTAAGCATGTCTTACCCGCTCAATCCCGTACGATCTCGTTGAACGCCACCTGAAGAGAATAGGAGGGGGATTCCGTACCGATAAGCCCTCGTAAGGCATTGCGGAAATCGGCAAGAGCGCGATGAACCTCGCCGCAGACTTCGGGCGAACACTTCTGAAGCAGTTCTTTCCAAGAATGATCTAGTTTTGTCGCAAGCACCAGCATTCGCGGGGGAAGGTAAATTTCGACGCGACGAACGCTGTGGGAAAGTGCGGACATGTCGTCGGATTCGGACAATACTTTTTGTGCGACCGCCATAGATTCGCGGTCCTTTCGCTCCAGACGACTCAGAACCAAATAAACTTGGTCTTCCAAGCGGTGCACCAACGCTAAAGCTTCGTCTACGAACGCAGGGTGACGCTCATGGAGCATTGTTCGAGGCTCTATCCCTCGACTCGCTTTTCGCCGGCGGACATCGATCCAATGGTAGACAAGCATGCCCAGACAAGCCGCCAGCCCGGCGACCGCCGCCGCCGACGCCTTGCTGTCGAGTAGAATGGCTATGGTGCGAATACAATCGGCACGAAAATCTCCTTGGCCCAGTGCTATTGCAAGGAGCACGAGCCCGGCCAAAGAAATGAGCACCCAAACAATTTTCCACCGAGTTCCGTGCAAAAATGAAATCTTCATGTGGATAAGCCCTATGCCGAGGTTGCCGTAGTTAAGTCTTTCGCTTCGGGGAAGAAACGCAAAAGCATCTCATCGCCGAACTCGACAAGTTCCTCCGGCGAGGCTTTCTGTCGTTCGCGAAGCTCCTCCATCACCATCGCAACGAGCATCGCGATCCCGGCGTCAGGATTTCGCTTGAGGAGCCTGATGCCGAACGTTAAAGGTTTGCTCATTAAGCGGCGAAGCAGGCTTTCATCGACTGATTTCTCAATATGTCCGTCTATGCAATTGCGTAGATACGCAATGCAGAATCGCATGCGAATATCTTTATTAATCCAGGGTGCTCCATTCATTTGCTCGGTAAGCGTACAGGCAAGAAGGGCCGCGCCGGTTTCGGGACGGCGTATCGCCAAACTGATACCGTTGCTGATGGTTCTTTCTTTATTCATCTCAATTTCCTCGCTTTTTTGTCCCGGGGCACATTTACGCAAGCCGCATTGTAATGGCGGTTTTGTGATTGGCGGGAAAATTGAAGCCGCCGTAAGCAAATAAAAATGTGTGTAGCCGCGGGCAAAGGGTAAATAATTAGAAAAAACAGCGACGACGCAATGGGCTTATAAACGGCTAATTTCTGTTTGCCGCCTATCCGTCACGCCGCAAGACCTCCGTAGAGCGTCGCTTTTGCTTCTTTTGCGCGGCCTCATCGGCTCTCTTGGCGAATTCCAGCAGGACTGCCGCCACCGCAATGGTGCAGTTGCTCTCCGCCGGTTTTTTTTCCGGCGCAAATCGAAATATGCCGCGTCTGATCTCAAGCATCTCCAAGGCTGCTTTCATCCCGGTTGTGGTCTTGGTTGCGGCATTGATAATCACACCGCGATCAAAGTAGAGCATGCCGTAAGGCTGACTGGTTTCCACCAATAAGCACCCCGTCTTTCCGCCCATTTCCATGAAAGACAGGACCTCCTGAAGACTATCGTCTATGATGCGGCCTTGCAAGGCATTCACTGCCGTCTGCAAGGTAGTGGTTCCGGGCCTTTGGGAATCGCCGGTACTCATCAAGGGGGCGATAATTTCACGAAGCTCAGCGTTGTTGATGCGGGCGCCGATATGCCACGCATTTCTGAGTAGACCGACGGCTGGGCGCGGTGTTGTCGCCGGCAACCCCTCCACGTTACAGAAAAGAACCGGAATGTTGCTGAGCGGTCCCTTGCGTCGTAGAACTCTTTCCACTTTCGACACCGCATGGCCGTCCACTCGTACATCGACGGCCAGAAGGTGAGGGGAAACGGATGACAAGTATCCGGCCAAGCCTTTAAGGTCGGGCATCTCATAGGTTCCAAATCCGGCTTCCCGGAAGCAGCGACTAAGCGGCTTGGCTTCGTCACCCTCACCACACTGCATCGAATCCTGTTCCGGGCCAATGATGATTGCACGTTTTTCGTCTTTAAGGCCGCGATTTAGTTTGCGCTTACCTCGGAAACGAATCAGCGCCAATAGTATCAACAGTGCTACAACAAAAGCGATTCCACATACGCGGACTGTAGGCATGTCGGAAATAGGTTCCGAGAATAGTAGCGAGAGCCGATGAATTAATCTACTCTTATGGTTGGTCAGGAAGCCTGCCGGGGTTTGGTGCGAAGGGCTTGGGGCATTCCATGTCTCCTGCATAGAGGTCTTGGCGAAAGTGCCATTGTGCGTGCCCGAAAGGCTTACCGGTTTATGGACTTGGGCGATTTCTTCGGAGTGCGTTGACCGGGAAAAACCGTAGCCTTCTTTGCCGGCCGGGTCGCGGGGAGCCGTCTGCGCCGTCACCCCATTCAGATATGCGGATATCGCAAAAACAAAAATAAAACAATGCTGTTTCAGACATGCCCCCATTACTACCGATTCAATTGCAAAAATATATCAAACGAAATCCGGTTGCGGATGTCGGGGGGGGGG
>WJJU01000523.1 GCA_014729595.1 Chitinivibrionales bacterium | reverse complement strand
CATCGCGCAATATGGCATACATCTGATCGTTGGTGGTCTGATTCGCCCCGATTTGAATGAATGCCTTGGGATTGTCGTCCCAATAGCCGTCCGCGGCGACGGCCGACGGCTCGATTACCACGTGCGTCGCCGGGCCGGGCACTACGACAATATTGACCGTATCGTCAATAAGAACTCCCTCGTAGTCATCGGTGTACGTCGCCCATACCTTCACCGTCGTGTGCGCCTCGGTCGGCGTGAAGGCGATTTCCGTATTTGATCTTTGCTCAAAGGTCGAATCATCGTTATGAGCGTTAACATCGACAAAGCCCCACTCAAATTCTCCCGGAAACTCGGTCACCAGTCCCGTATCGGACATCAGCTCGGCAAAGCCGGTAACCGTCTGGCCTGCTTGGATGGTACTGTCGGGTTGAACCTTGATGGTAAGCTCATTGGGCGGGGCGGTTATGATGTTTGTCGTGATTTTGATGGTGCTTCTTACGGTGTGCCGCTCCGCATAGAAGAGCTTGAACTCATATTCCTCACCGTCGACAAGATCGGGGATGTCATCCACGGCAAACGACTTGTTCGCCGCGTTGTGAATGCCCCCGAGGTCCAAGGCTAATTTTCCGTCGACATACACCCACACATCGTCGTCGCCGTTGAAATCGAAAGTCATTCCCGATTTTTTCTCGAACGTCCAGTCCAACTGCATGGTGAACGAGTAGTTGTGATCCCTACCTTCATTCCCGAACCCTCTACCGTCAATCCAGAAGAACTCCTCTTCGCTTCCCCTCCCGGTACGCGAGAACTCGTATACTCCCCTGCCGACATGGCGGAAAGGAAGACTGTCACGGATAACAGTATTCTTGAATGCGGTATCGTAGCTCACCGTCTCAGGGCCGTTGTATTGAATATTCGCTTTATTATGCGGATCGTCGGGATTAAGAACCTCGTAGTCCGGGATGGTGTAGTCCCCTTGCGCCGCCTCAGTCCACGGACGAAACCAGTATTTGATGTATTGATTTAAATGGGGCGAAGAGCCGACCGTTGGTTTGCCGTCGGCACCCAACTCATCCGCGACCATATTGGTTTTGACACCGCCGTTGAATCTCTCCGCCTCAAATTCCGGATTGCTGCCGTCAGAATGAAAATCATAGAATGTCACCGGTATCCACAGCGTATCGGGAAACTGACCAAACGCGCTGCGCCCCAATACTCCCGCCAGCAAAACCATCCCCGCGAGACTCGCCAGTATTCGCCCTTTCATCAGAAAACCTCCTCCGGAATTATTGCCGGCCATTGCCGAAAGGTCAACAGCAACAAACCCTTGACCAAACCTTTTCCCCCGTGCGTTCATCACGCAACCTTTGTGCGGCGCTGGTGAGAAAATGATTGTAAACAGTGGTGTTCATGGTCGGCTTACTATCATTAGAATTCAACAAATTATGTTTTTCGAGGATCGAGAGATTCAGCACGCACCGCTCGCTGACTCCTTACCCTTTCCCGTGAAACCATATCGTCGCAATATATATCCAAAAAGTTCATCAACACCGCCGCAAAAGCAATCTGTCGGCGGGACAGCATCCGCGACGCGCCGTCAAGACCGCACTTTTCCAACCCATAGACACGGGCATTTATGAAATACCATCGAACCGCACATTGTACCGATTTATTAATGTCACATCGGCCAACAACCCCAAACACCCAAATGTGCTTTAAGTGCTCAAAGTCGGCACCTCAACTGTCGACTGTGGGTATCTCGATTACCATGAAGGCCCGTTGCTCGCTCCTACCGGCACCTTCGAGAGCCTCAGTGACCGGAACGAATGTGTGAAACACCCGATAAGAAGATCATAGCGAACGGACACTATCTATCCATCCTATATAATATAGTGGCCAACGCGTACCTTTGCTAGAGTTTTTTTTCGCCGATTTCATGTCCTCTCGTACTTTACTGATTTACTTCATGATTCGGGGGCATTCACTTTGGCTCACGGCCTGCGATAATATGCCTTTCGATGTTTTCCACACGGCTAAACTTGGCTATTCAACTGATTTGCACACAAAGACCGATTGAAAGTGCACATTTTTGCCTTATTTTGCGCATTCCTGCACGCTTAGCGATGCAATTTTCACAAAAAACTTGTATATGTCCCTATGGACAACTATATTACAGCTACAGACAGGCCCCTTTGGGGCATCCTGCTGTCTGATACGCTTTTTTTCGCACACTTCAACCTTTTTCGGGACGGGAGGGTCCTATGGCAGAGCACGGTGGTATGCAATCTTTCATGCAAGAGACTCGCAAGTTTCCACCTCCTGCGGAGCTGCAGAGGGAAGCTCACGTGAAATCGATGGAGGAATATCGAGCACTCTACAACCGCTCGATCAACGAATCGGACAATTTCTGGCTCGAAAAAGCCAAGGAGATGGTTGCCTGGTTCACGGAGCCAACGGTTGGGCGTGAGTATACGTGGGATACGGCCGGCCGCAACGTTCATCACACATGGTTTAAGGACGGTAAGCTCAACGTTGCCTACAATTGCCTCGATCGGCACCTCGGGACCGAGCGTGAGAATAAGACCGCGCTCATTTGGCAGGGTGATGAGCCCGAGGAAGACAGGAAGATTAGCTACAAGGAATTGCATTCCGACGTCTGCAAATTCGCCAACGTGCTCAAGGGCATGGGGGTAAAGAAAGGTGATCGTGTGTGCATTTATCTTGGCATGGTGCCGGAGTTGCCGGTTGCCATGATGGCTTGCGCGCGCATTGGCGCCATACACTCTATCGTGTTCGGCGGTTTCAGTGCCGACGCTCTTCGCGACCGAATCAATGACTCCGACTGCAAAGTGCTCGTTACCGCCAATGTGTCCAAGCGAGCGGGCAAAGACGTGCCGCTGAAATCGATTGCCGACAAAGCGCTGGAAGAAACGCCGACAATCGAAAAGTGCGTGGTTGTCAGACGTTCCGACGCCGTGTCGACCATGAAAGACGGTCGCGACGTCTGGTTTCACGAGGTCATGGACGGTGCGTCCGCCGAATGCGAAGCCGAGAGAATGGATGCCGAAGATCCGCTTTTTATCCTGTATACTTCCGGGTCAACCGGAAAGCCTAAAGGTGTCGTTCACACTACCGGCGGCTATCTTGTTTGGGTTACGCTTACCCATAAGCTCACATTCGACCTTAAAGAAAACGATGTCTACTTCTGCGCCGCAGATATCGGGTGGATCACCGGGCATAGTTATATAGTTTACGGCCCGCTAACCAACGGGACGACCAGTGTAATGTTCGAGAGCACGCCGGTATATCCGGACCCGGGCCGCTACTGGCACGTCATCGATAAATTTAAAGTCACCCAGTTCTACACGGCCCCAACCGCGATCCGCGCCCTGATCCGTCAAGGAGACGAATGGCCGACCAAGTATGACCTTTCCAGTCTTAAGATTCTGGGTTCGGTTGGCGAACCGATCAACCCGGAGGCGTGGATGTGGTACTACGAAAAGGTTGGCAAAAATCGCTGCCCGATTGTCGATACGTGGTGGCAGACGGAGACCGGTGGTTTCATGATCACACCGCTTCCCGGCGCCATGACGCTCAAGCCCGGAAGTGCTTCGCGGCCATTCCTTGGGGTTGAGCCGGTGCTGTTGCGCGAGGACGGTTCGGAGTGTGGTCCCAATGAGGGCGGCAAGCTTTGCATCAAAAAACCATGGCCGGGAATGATGCGAACGACATGGGGCGATCACGATCGTTTTATCGATACGTACTTCGGCATGTACAAGGATCTGTATTTCACCGGAGACGGGTGTAGGATAGACGAAGAAGGCGATTTTTGGCTAATGGGGCGCATCGATGACGTCGTCAATGTCTCGGGGCATCGCATCGGTACCGCCGAAGTGGAAAGCGCGCTCGTCAGTCACGATTTGGTTGCCGAAGCCGCCGTCGCGCCGATGCCGCACGAGGTCAAGGGGCAAGGTTTGTATGCATTCGTGACGCTGGTGGATGGAAAGGAATTCGACGAAGACCTTAAAAAATCGCTTATACTGCATGTCCGCAAGGAGATCGGCCCGATCGCCACACCGGACAAGCTGCAGTTCGCTCCCGCACTCCCCAAAACCCGTTCCGGCAAAATCATGAGACGTATATTGCGAAAAATTGCCGAAGATGCGATTGAAGCGATCGGCGATACGTCCACACTTGCCGATCCTACGGTGGTCGACGCCTTGGTAAAGGGTCGCCAGTAGTTATACGTGTACGGGAAACGATGCAGGTCGAACGTCTCTCTTGCGGGTAGCGTTCGGCTTGTCCTTGCTCCTACTCCTCTCACGAAAGGCATAAGGAATGGCGGAACAAAAGGTAATGAATCGTTGGCCGACGGTAGTCGGCGCGATATTGATACAACTCGCTTTGGGTGCGATCTATGCATGGTCGGTGTTCACGCCGGCGTTAAAGGAATTTGGTTGGACGACGGCGCAAACGCAGTTTGTATTTGCGGCCGGGCTGGTATTTTTTGCGATTGTAATGGTATGGGCAGGCAAGCAAATGCCCAAATGGGGTCCGCGAAAATTGGCCATGCTGGGAGGGACGGTCCTTGGTTTGGGCTATATTCTCGGCGGTATCGTCAGCTTGGGAAGCCCCTCCCCCCTCGCCCTCACCCTCACCATTGGTGTAATAGGCGGCAGCGGAATCGGTTTGGGGTATGTTGTTCCCATTGCGGTAGGCATGCGTTGGTTTCCCGATAAAAAAGGACTCATTACCGGATTGGCCGTCGCCGGTTTCGGCTTTGGGGCGATGCTTTGGGTAAAACTCGCCGGCGCATGGGGAAACCTCATAGAAACTTACGGCCTCGGTCCGACTTTCATCATATACGGTGTGGCGTTCTTCCTTATGGTGGTTGTCGGCGGCATGTGGATGGTTTTTCCGCCCGAGGGCCCGCAACCAGCCGGATGGACCCCGCCGCCGCCCAAACAGGGT
This sequence comes from Chitinivibrionales bacterium, assembly GCA_014729595.1. Lineage (GTDB taxonomy): Bacteria > Fibrobacterota > Chitinivibrionia > Chitinivibrionales > WJMI01 > WJJU01. The sequence continues at coordinate 72 of WJJU01000523.1, read as the reverse complement.
CAAGTAGCCGAAGGCGTTAATTTTAATGCGGCCGAAATGCTTCGAAGTCCGCAATATTACATGGTATTCTTG
>WJJU01000048.1 GCA_014729595.1 Chitinivibrionales bacterium | reverse complement strand
TACCCAACGACGCTCCTCGGTCTTCGTCGGCCACACGCCGTCTTGCAAGCGAAGAATAGTTTTATCGCGGCTCTGACCGATCAAATGTGGACCCAACGTATAAGGCGGTTCCTTCCAGCGAATCGTTCCGGTGATACGGTAAGTTCCGTTGGGGACATATACTATGGTCATCCCCCATCCGTGTCCTCGGTTGCTCTCCGCGCTGTCGACGGCGCTTTGGATCGCTTGTGTGGCGTCATGGTAGCCGGTTGAATCGGCAAAGAACGGGGCGGCGGTTACATCGAAAACCATCGAGCCGGGGGGATAGATGATATCCTCGGCGATAATCGTCACGGAAAGATACGGAATAAGGAACAAGGCCCACCTCGATACCCACCGCACAATTCTTAGGGCTGAAACCATCACTGCGTCCCCCAATCATTCGATTACCGTGCGAATCGAACCACCCGTTGTTTCGGACGGTTATTGCTTCGGCCATAATTGACGTTAACCCGCTTATCTCCCGCCCCGAAGGCCGGGCCGGACGAAAAAAGCATCATTCGTTGCGGCCGGAGTTGTAGCATAGTCAACGGCAGACCATCACTTTCCGTCGATAAACTCCTCTTGGTTGTACCACCCTAATTATATACATTCCGGCGCCCAAGCGTCGCGTGTCGATCGACGCCATGCCGGCACGTGCATCTATGTTCAGCTTCATTCGCGCCCCATTTACCGTGAACAGCCAAACCTTCGCATCCCTGTCCAGGCCGCTTACGACAATCCCACCGGGCATGATCTTTGTCTTCACCGTACGTAAATCGACGGCGCCCTCTCGGGCTTGTTGGTCGAATCCGACGTTTGTAGGAGTTTCCGGAGGATACTCCAACGAAACGAGATCCCATCCCGGTCCCGCCACCCACGGCGTCTTTCCATACTCATAGGCGCCAAGATCGGGCGCCTCTCCGACATAGTCTTCAACCAGCCCCTCGAGAACCTCCCCCGAATCAACGGCCGGCGATTGGGCGGTCAAGGTGTAATCATGCTCCGCCGCATCGGTAAATTCCCACGGCTCGGGCATGCTCCATACGAAGATATTGTTCTTGTTGAATCCGTCCCAAATTCTGTTGGAGATGTCTTTTCTCGACGGGTCCGTTGAATCGACCAGAGTATTATTGTAGAACAGGTCTTCGGTCGGTTCTCCGGTTTCCCAATCCCATCCCAACCAAACATAGTTGCCTATGTGACCGTGGTCGTTGATGCATTCGCCTCTCCAGAAGACGTTATGATGATACTCTCCCGCTCCGGCCCCGAAATCCCCTTCGGCCAAAACGTTTCCATTGAGCGGTCCATTCGTACCGTGAAACCAGTTATACGCCACCTCGGGATTCCACACCCTCTGCAGGGCGATATCGCCGGTTTCCCATGCAGCAAAGCAATTGGGTCCAAATTCATTATAAAGAAATTTCTGCCTGTCCCGCTCGGTTTCGGGGGGTGTTGTATTGATAACCTGTATGCCGCCGCGCGGGCAGTACCGTATGCGACAATTCGTGACGCGATGCCCCAGGCCTTCATGCCGTTCTTCATGACCGTCACGTTTCCAAATAAAAACACCGGCATGGTAGGTATTGAGATAGTTGCAGTTCTGTAAGTAACTATGCGACACCGTGTTGTAATTGCCCGCCAGTATGATTCCCGAAAAGGAGGAACCATCCACCGATCCGTGCGTGAATTTATTGTGCTCGCCCGATATGTAGATCCCGGCGTACCCGCCTGTTGGATTGAATGGGGAATCGTAATACGGGCCTGTTTCGTACCAGTGATACACGTCGGCGTAACTGACGTACTTAAAGTGACAATCATTGATTTCACACTCTACGGCGTCCGCCAGAGAGAGCGATGTAGCCAGAAACCGAAGTCCCTTTAGAACCACGTACTGTTTACCCCGGAGGTCGAAACCAAGGGTGCGTTGCTTGAGTTCAACAAGATGGTTCGACGGATCGTCACCGTCGGGAGGCCAAAGATAAACCGTGCTGTCTTCGATATCGAAAAAGCACTCATTCGGCGAATCGAGTAACCGCCGCACATGCGAAATCCATCCCGGCCCTCCGCGGGTCTCGACCATGCTGTTCCAATAGCCATGCTCGGCATTGACCACCGTTTTGGAGGGGTCTGCACCGGTGGAACCGGTGATCTTACCGATCGACGCCCAGTAGTAGTTGTGAAGCATGAGCAGGCCGCCCTTGAAGAAATCTTCCGATTGATTGATGAGCATGGGCGGGACGGGGTTCTCGGAATGCTTATCCTCTATCGCCATGTCGAAAGGCGGCACGTTGCCTTTATATCGGTCGAAAGTACCGTTGTCGCCGAACAGCACCCGGGAGGCTATTACCATGGGATCGGCCCGGCCGCGCCATGAACTCCAGTCTTGAACTCCCCAGTAACTCAGCCAAGGATGAGGAATATAGTTCTCCTCGACGTTCGGGGTCCGTGCGACCCAGGCCATGGAACCGTCGACAAGCAGTTGGTTGTAGTACTCGGGTCGCAGGTCCGGCGTTCGCGCTTTGTAGACGGCGCCGGAATGAGGGCTCCAGTTGGCGATCGGGTCGGCGCCGTTTATGACGACGTTCTCTCCGTTGTAAGCCTCGAATGTCAGAGGCGCTCCCGCCATGCCCGTAGAGTACGGCACAACGGTCTCCCGATAGTTTCCTTCACGTATCAGACACCGGTCCCCCGGCAGCATCACGGCCGCGGCGCGCTGAATTGTCTTGAACGGACTACCTACAGTCAGCCCGTCGTTGTCGTTCGATCCATTCGCGGCGTCTACGTAATAGGTAAAACTTTGTTGCGGCGCCGTTTTTTCGCCGGAGAACACAATCCAGTCCATGCTACAGATATTGTCGCTTCCCTCAAAGGTTACGTACAACGTGTGAACCCCCAATACGGACCGTGTAAACGCCGCTTTTCCCGGTGCGGCCATGTAGTGGGATGAATAGGGGAAGGAGTCCAGCACGGCAAAGGGTTGAGCGGTGGGCGAGTCCAGGCGGAAACTGATGGTGGAATTTTCGACATTATACGACCAATCTCTCCACATGAATACCGTTACCGTGTCGAATTCACCCTCCAAAAAGGAAACGGAATCGAATCTCAGCCAATCGCCGTCGGCGCAATGCTCTACCCTGTCAAGGTTGTTCATCGTGCCGTGTTCCAGATCCTCCGCTTTATGCAGTGTTACGCCGTAAGAGCCGTCAAAGTCCTCGCATTGAAACGTATAGCGCAATGGAGCCGCTTGGAGAGCGCCGAGGGCTAGTACGCAATGGATTGCCGCCCCGAACGCCGCGCCCATATTCGTGAACCTAGTTTTTATGCTCATGATTATCCGCCTCCCGTTTGCTCGGTATGGTGTTCCCCCGC
>WJJU01000522.1 GCA_014729595.1 Chitinivibrionales bacterium | reverse complement strand
GCTCTTCTTTCTTGCCGCCTTCTATGTTGTTCTCTTGGAATGCCGCATAACCGCCGATCCCGATCATGGCGCCGTTTGGCAAGGCGTAACCGAGCATGACGTCGAATTTTCCAACCGGCCTTTCAAAAAGAGCATGAGGATCCGTAATACTCGATTGCATTTCTGCCGAATCGACAATGGGTGCGGTCCGGCCGGCAAAAGTTTGGTTGCCCGGGATCAGATAGTCCAATAAAGGATCATGACGATTGACTATGAGCCCGAATGAAACCATCGGGTATTGATCGCCCGCCTCCGCCGATTGGTTCAATGAGTACGATAGGATGCCGCCGAAATAGGGGCGCTGCGGATCACGGTTGTACCGAGCAAGCGCGGCATGCTTGCCGGTGCTGTCAAGGGCCGTATCCGATCGGTACACTCCATAAGATCCTATCAGCATATTTGGATACACGCTGATGTTCGCGGGATTCCTGTAAATGCTCATGTCGTCCATGAAGAAGGCATCGGTGCGCCCCATGGTTAAAACACGTGCATCAGTTGCATAACCTGTACTTAAACAGCCCGCAACAAGAATTGCCGACAGCACTATCCGCATAACTCCCCTCCGTCAAAAAATGATCACTCGGGACCAAGTCCCCCGCCCTGCCTACGGGTCTATAAATAAATTACATAGGATTACTGTGAGAAAACAAATGGATATACAACTTCGGTGACGTCACCGGGTTTGTCTATCTTTTCAAAGACCCATCTCTTTATCTTGGATACCACCGTTTTCTCGAGTGTAGGATCGTTTATGGTGGTGCCAACCACCTCGCAGAATATGACTTTCCCGAACTCATCGATGGCGAACTTAATCGTGATCTTTCCACTCAAGCCTGGTTTTTCCCGCAGTCTCCTGTTGTAGGCGTAACGAAGAGCCGCAAGGTTTTGCATAACCACGCGCATGATACTCGCTCTGCTGCGGCCACCGGTCAGAGCCCCACCTTTAACAAACTCAGGCGCCGATATTTTAAGTTCACCACGTTTCTTGAGCCCAAGATTACCGGCGTCTCCGCCCATAAGGCTTCCTATCAGGTCATCGACACCACCCGAACCGCCGCCGAAACCGCTACCATAGCCGGCGCCGTAGCCAATGCCCGCTGCACCTTTGCGCCCGACGCCGCCACTCGCACCGGATTTCAAGCCGCCGACGCCCTGCAACACGGCATCGATACCCGTCGCGAAACCGCCTTTACCGAAAATATCGGCGGAAGCCACCGTCTTACCCTTAACTCGTCCCGAGATTATTCCCAAAACGCCCTTTTTTGTAACACGAGCGCGAGGGTCACCGCCACCACCGGTCCTACCGCCGGACCCCATCGATTTCTTTTTTGTCTTGAGCTTCTTCTTCTCGGTTTCTATCTGTTCTTTTCTCTTCTCCTCTTTTTTCTCTTCCAAAGGCGTGGTAATCTCTTTAACGAGCGTTGCGGTTCGCTCTTCGGGCAATTTTTCAAAGAAATCGGTGGCAACCTCGACAATTTCGCGCGTGCTGAGCCATGCACCGGTCAGAATAGCGAGAACAATAAAGACGACCTCCAGATTACGGAGCTTGGTATCCTTCTCGACGCTGAATATATCCGCGCGCTTGCTCAGGCGCCGCCGGTATTCTTCATCGCCGACGACCCGACCTTCCTCCTCTTCATCATCATCTTCGTCGCCGCCGACGGGGCCGCCGCCGACAGGGACCGCCGCCCCAAGCGGTACAAGTTCGACCTGAGCCCCCACAGCCTCAAATCGATCCTTAAGGTCAAGCGCTTCAGCCTCGCTCGCCTCCTTGCGAATACAGACCGATTTCGCCGTAATAGCCTCGAGCACTCTGTCAATAGTACTCCCGGACCATCGTGCGATCTCCTCCGCGATCCTTCGCGCGCGCTCGGGATCCCCGCATCGCCTAATGAGTACTTTGTAATTCACAATCAGCCTTCCCTTTCCATGACCGCGAAGTTCATGTTGTTATACCCCACCACTCCGCACGTGTTCATGACCTTGAACAGGACATCGAACGATATGTTTTTATCGAGCTGAATAACAACCTTGCCCGAAACCTGATTCAGAGCGCCCATTTTAACCATTTCTTGTTCCTGAGCATAACACGATTCCAGCTTCTCTTCAAGCTTGGTAATAACGGGATTCGGTTCCTCGGGCGGAATCCGCTCGGCGTCTTCCGTCGGCGCCACCGGCTGGTTGTCCACCAGAATCATATCGTGAGTTACCGCCACTTGAAGATTTACTTCTTTCGGCTTCTTTTTGGACATCGAATTCGGCAGCACCAGATTATCGGCGTTAGTCAAGATACTACCGTCGGCGGAGTAGCTTTTTAGAAGGAAAACCAGGATAATGGTAAACATGTCCATCATCGAGGTGATCATCAGGCCCTCACGCTTCTTCTTTTTCCCGCTTCTACCACGTTGTGCCATTCTCAGCTCCTCAACTTGGCGATTGATATATTGGGGAATTTCGCCGACCGCGCGGCGTCCATTATCTGCACGATTTTATCGTACAGAACTTCATTCTCCGCCGCAATAATAATATCTTCGGCGTCCTCGGCATCTTTAAATCGCACCTTGATTTTCATAAGCCGATTCTTGAGTTCGTCGTAAACCGACATTGGTCTGAGTTCGAAGTTGTCGATGGATTCCACCACGACCCGCGTGCGCGGGTTGGTCAAGGCATACACCGTATCACCAACCTCGACTTTCTTCAACCCCACCCCTTCTTCATCGGTAATCATTTCGCCGGTTTCATTATACAACACCTTCTTGATTTCGCTGTAATCCTGGTTGCAAGCATACAGAAAGATGTCGTACCGTTCGTAGATTTCCATCGGACGCCCGGTCTTGGGGTGCTTAACGGGCTCCTCGGCTTGGGGATCATAGGCCACCGTGAATTCAGTCTGGTCACCCTTAGCCACGTATTTGTGGTATTCTTTATACGGAATGCTGGGAAGGAATCCACCCTTGGCACCCAATGTCAATGCCGAGTCGGTTATAATCGTCGTCAGCAAGAGCTTATTGGAGGTATCCTCTTTCGGCGGTCTTTTTACCGCTTGTTGCGTTTGCGAGCCACGCTCTTCCGGAAGCTTGATGTCGATGACGGCGATTTTCGCAAACTCCGCCGAGAGCAGTAGCATGGGAATCAAAACCACCATAAGATTCATGAACGGCTTTAAATCCATCTCCTGCGAGGTCCACTGCTTTTTGCTCACTCTATTGGCCATTTCCTGATCCTTGCTCGTTGATTTTCTCAGCCTGTCTCGGAAACTTCCACCTTTATTCCTCGATCAAGTTGATCAGCTTGGCACTCTTCTCATCCATTTCTTCAAT
>WJJU01000521.1 GCA_014729595.1 Chitinivibrionales bacterium | reverse complement strand
TCGAGCGGTGAAAGCGCCTTAACGGTCGCCTGCGTGCCTACTGGCATAAATACCGGTGTTTCAATCACGCCGTGCGGGGTGGCAAACCCGCCGGCACGCGCGGCCGTACGCTCATCGGTTTTAGTAATTTCAAATGCAAATGATTCCGTCGTCACACACACTCCATAGCTATAATGTCACCACTCGGCAAGGTACGTTACCCGTTCGCTTTTTGCACAGTTCCCCTTCACAACTACCCGGTGAATACAAAAACGCGCCGGAGGAGCCCGCGGGTCTCGGTTCGCCGCAGGCTTTCTCGGGGCGGATTGAATGCCACACGGGAAGTATTTATCCGAGGGTCTGTCTAATTGATCGGAACGGGAATATGCTATTGCCGCCTTGCGGAGGAAACATGAAGTTATTCCAAACCGGGTCTTTCCCGACAAACACTAAATATAACCCGCGAGTAGCCGCACGAAGGTCAATTGTCTTCGCGTTCACCGCGTTCATCGCTCCATGTCCAATATTCGCCGTTGCCGCGCCCCATCACCGTTCCCTGCTTATCGGTTCTGAATACGGTTACACCGCACTGGAATGACAGAAACCGCAAAACATCAGGGGCGGGATGCTCATTGTCATTATCTTCTCCGCACGAAATGACGGCCACCTCGGGGTTCGCAAAGCCGTAAAAGAGTGCATCAAGAGAGAAACGACTTCCATGATGTGGAACAACGATCGCATCGGTGTTAAGCCGCTCTTCATAGGAATGCGCCAATATTCGCATCGCGACGGTGTCGATATCACCGGTCATCATAACAGAGACATGCCTGTGTCGAACCATAAAACAGAGACTCATACGATTCACATCATCGCTCGATATCCCATGCGCCGTCAGGTCGTCTTCCTCCGGCGGCCACAGACACTCCACCCGAACATCGTTCAGGCCCGCAAGCGTATCTCCTTGACATATAGTCCTAAACACAAGGCGATTTTTCCAAAACCCCGCCTTGGCCCGAAGCAGTGCGGTATCCGCATAGGGGCCGGTTACAACAATGCCCGAAAAGTCGATCCCGGGGTCGAGACACGATAATCCACCGTAATGATCGCTATGCGCATGAGATATTACGATATACGCTATCGACGGTGCACCGATTCGATTGTATGCCTTCTTCCACCGGTCATAGTTGGAAGAATCGCCCATATCCCAAGCCACCGCCCTTTTACCCTCAACCGCCATTTGAGCAAGTCCCTGCCCGACATCAAACACACCGAACCAAAGCTCGTGCCGTTCGATCGGATTGCCAATACCACACTGAAGGAGTCCCACCGCCGACACCACAACAACCAGCGATGCACGACGTCGCCGGCCGCCGGGCGGCGCAAGGAAATTAAAAAAGGAAATGTGCCCTGGTCCGCAAACAGACATCGCCCCTATCCTCCACGTTGATCGGTATTTCAAAAAGCAGTTCTCCGTAGGTTTTCTCGAATAGCGGAAGTTCTTGCTCAACTCCAACGGTGGTCGCGGGTTCGTCATTATCGCTGAACCTACAGTCCGCGAAGGGAGTAAGTTTCAATCCGTTTCTAAATATGAATGTCGGAGCGAATTCCTGCCCGATACTCCAGGATTTCCACGGCCGACGGCGCATTCGCGTTGTAGATGAAAGATCGAACCAATCGTTGGGCGACCAGGACAATGAGCAATGTGCTTTGTGCTTCGTTTCCCCGTTTTCCGGTTCGACAGCCAATGTGTAGCGAAGTCGATAATCTACAAATTGATCACCCTTCACTGAAAGACCGGCTTCTCCGTACCCCCGTGCGCCCGCGTTGTAGTACGAAAGAGCGATACCGGGATCGAAAACGGGATTATTTTTACCAGTCACTTTGGTGTGCACGGCTACAACGGTGGCGTCTAGAGTATCCGGAAGGTCGAGGCGACGACGCATGCTTCGGATTAGTCGACTTCGCGGCGCATTAAAGCCTTGCGGCAGCACGGTCGACATGATGGAAACCACGACCGATCGTCTTCTTCGTCCAGCGGCTAAAAGCACCGGCACGGCCCGCGGGCGAGCGAAGTCTACCCCCGTATACAATTC
>WJJU01000520.1 GCA_014729595.1 Chitinivibrionales bacterium | reverse complement strand
GGGCTACCGTATATACCCCCGGAACTTCGTGAAGCCGCCGGTGAGATAGAAGCGGCCGAAAAGTACAAGCTGCCGCACTTGATCACGCTTCACGACATACGCGGCGACCTTCATACGCACAGCACCTATACGGACGGCAAAAACAGTGTCGAAGAGATGGCTGAAGCGGCTCGGCGGCGGGGGTATGAGTACTTGGCGCTCTGCGATCATTCTCAGCGGATCACGGTTGCTCATGGTCTTGATCCGAAACGATTGGGGCGGCAAGGAAAGGAAATCGACGGACTGAATGAGAAGCTGAAAGAGATTGTTGTTCTCAAGGGGTGCGAGGTAGACATTCTGGAAGATGGGACTTTGGATTTGCCCGACAAAACGCTCGAGAAACTCGACTTGACCGTCTGTTCGATTCACTCGAAGTTCAAGCTTTCTCGGGCCAAGCAAACGGAGCGGGTGCTCAGGGCGATGCATAACCCAAATTTCGTGATTTTCGCTCATCCTACCGGTCGCTTGGTAAACGAACGCGAACCCTACGATATCGATTTGGAAAAAATCATAAAAACCGCCGCAAAACTCAACAAGGTCGTCGAACTCAACGCCCATCCCGATCGACTCGACCTTACCGCACCGTACTGTCGCGTTGCGCGTGACGAGGGTGCGATGGTTGCCGTATCCACCGACTCACATTCCGGTGCGGACCTTGATTTTATGCGATTCGGCATTGGGCAGGCGCGTCGGGGATGGCTGGAAAAGCGAAATGTGGTCAATACCAAAAGCTTGAAGGAGCTGAAAAGAATTATAAAACGAGCACGCTCGTAACCGGAGCGATTGCGGCGGAGGAAAGAAATCGTATGGTATTCTGGGATGTGTTTCTTGCGTTTCTTATCGGCATGCTTTTTACCGCGGGGTTTGTCATGATCGCCCGGCGACCCGTCGTGTGGCTCGACATGTTCGTTTTGTTTCTGGTTTTTTTTCTGGCGGCATGGACGGGCAGCTTATGGATTGTGCCTATAGGTCCGGCGGTTCTGGGCGCAAGGATCGTTCCGCTGCTGCTTATTACCTTGATAATTGCGCTTTTGGTGACTGCGTGGATACGGCCGCTGGGCGTAAAGCGCCCTCGCACCCGCGGCGAAGCACTTCGACGGGCGGAAGCGAAAAGCGAGATCGAAACAGTAACAAACGCTTTTCTTTGGGCCTTGGTGGTGTTTATGGCCTTGGCGGTCGTCGGCGGCTACGTATTTCAACAAATTTGAGTACATTGGTTTATGGAACGAAAAAATGATGAGCGAACGGCCGATTACTCATGCCATACTTTTGCATTCATGAACAGTGCCGCCTAAAATAAATCTATCGTTGCTTGGGGGGCGAAAGCGTCCATTGGGAGATGCCGATCTGTTGGATGTATAAAAATAATGGCGGCGAAATCGTGACGATAGGGAAGGAACGGAAATAGTCGAACATGATTCTCGCGTTGTGGTCACGTTTACGCAAAGTGCGTCTCGCGATAAGCCGGGGACGCATTACGTCAAAACTACTCACTTCTCTGACCCGCAAGAACCGGGGGCGCGGCAAAGGTCGGGGGTTGATCCTGTTGCAGATCGACGGGTTGTCGAGGCCGGCGATGGAGCGGGCGCTTGCGGAAGGGAAGTTGCCGTTTATGGCAAAACTTCTTAAACGTGAGGGCTATCGGTTGTACTCCCATTATTCCGGCTTGCCCTCGAGTACGCCCGCCGTCCAGGGCGAGCTGTTTTACGGCGTGTCGTGCGCGGTTCCCTCTTTCGCTTTTCGGGATGGTGAGACGGGGACCTTGACGGCGATGTCGAACAGTCGGTATGCACGAAGGCTTCAGGAGCGTCTTGCGGCACGGGGAAAGCCTCTATTGGAAGGGGGAAGCACCTATTCGAACATCTATGACGGCGGCGCTAGTCGGGGCGGGTTCTGTTTTTCGCACATAACCCCCATTTTACATTTGGAAAAAAAGCATCCGTTGCGATTGGCGGCCGTGGCGGCGCTCTATAGTTTTATTGTCTTACGTATGATTGGGCTTGGAGCGATCGAGGTGGCGCTGGCCGTCCGTGATTTTTTTATGGGGGTCAAGGCGCGCGAAAGTCTGTTCAAAGAACTTGAATTCATACCCTCTCGCGTGGGTATTTGTGTTTTACTTCGCGAGCTGGTTGTTGCGGGTGCCGTCGCCGACGCCGTGGCGGGGACTCCGATAATTCATGCGAACCTTGCGGGGTACGATGAACAGGCGCATCGTCGGGGACCGAAATCGGCATTTGCTCGATGGACACTGAAGGGTATTGACGATGCGGCAAGGCGCATTGCCGAGGGGGCCGAGCTGTCGGCGGAACGGGATTACACCGTCTGGATTTATTCCGATCACGGGCAACAACAAGTGCTTCCATACAAGACGGTTACGGGATACTCGATACGGACGGCGGTCGCCCGTGCGGCCGAGGAGTGCGGGGTCGAAATAACCGCGCATCGTGAAGATACGAGCGGGATGGCGCTTCGGCGTGCGCTGCTTCTGTGGCGGAAAAAGCGCAACGGGGAGCCCGAACACGCCCTTACCTCGGACGAAATCGCTATCACCGGCGCCGGGCCGATCAATCACGTATACCTTCCCGACAGGTTGAAAGACCACGAGGTACAACGAATTGCCGCGCGCCTTATCGCTACCGCCGGCGTACCCGCCGTGTTCATGAGCGAGGGGCCGAGGGTGCGGGTGTGGACCCGGCACGGTATATTTCGATTGCCGGACGACGCCGAGGCGGTTATGGGCGCCGATCATCCGTTCATTGACGAAGCGGCGCGGGACATGGTGAGGCTGGTGCATCATCCCGATGCGGGACGATTGGTTATCTCGGGATGGAGCCCGGGAGAAGATCCGATAAGCTTTCCCGACGAAAACGGTGCGCATGCGGGATACTCCCCCGAAGAAACCCATGGATTCGCGATCGTCCCTCGGGGTGCACCGATCTTTGCGGGAGGGCGCGGCTATATTCGTCCGCTCGACATGCGTGCGGCGGTGATGGAGACGATGGGCGCCGCGCCGCTTTCGAGGCCGGGGCCGCCGCGCGCCTGGCGTCGGGGGCGGCTGCGCGTGATGACCTACAATACTCATAGTTGCACGGGGTTCGACGGAAAAGTGGTGCCGCATCGATTCGCCCAAACTATTGCGCATTACAAACCGGACATAATCGCACTTCAAGAAATCGATGTGGGTAGGGCTCGGACCGATCGCGAACACCAAGCGGAACAGATCGCGCGGGAACTGGACATGCACTACTATTTTCACCCGTGTTTCACAATCGAAGATGAACAGTATGGTATCGCCGTCTTGGGGCATCTTCCTATGCGGCTCATGCGCGCGGGACCGCTGCCGGGCAATCGGGCGTCGGAGCCGCGCGGCGCTCTTTGGATTGAAGTCGCCTGCGGCGACACGCGAATACAATTTGTTAACACTCATCTCGGATTGTCGCGCGCGGAGCGCCGGGCTCAGGTCGAAGCGCTTCTGGGGGCCGAATGGCTGGCTAATCCTCGCTGCACCGGTCCGCTGATACTATGCGGCGATTTCAATATGATCGCCTCTTCGCCTACCTATCGCTTGCTGAGAAATGTGCTGGTGGATGCCGCCACGGCCGTACCCCGAGACGGGCATGAAAGAACTTGGATGGGGCTTGCTCGGCTTGACTATGTGTTTCTATCTCCGGACATCAGGGCGAAACGCGTTATTACCCCCCGCAATTCACTTACGCGCCTTGCCTCTGATCATCTACCGGTCATCGCCGATATTCAAGTGGGTACGGGGGAGAAAAAAGGAGAATCGAGCGAATGGAACGAGCTCCAATTGTCAGAGAAGACGCCCCATTTCTCGTAGATCCTTCGGCGGTCATGAGAAGAGGTCCACTCACGATTGCGGGATGCGGATCCGGCCACGAGATTGCCACCCGCATAGCGAGCCGATATCGAGAGCGAGAGAGCATTGCCGGCGGATCGACGTCGGTGTCATATCAGGGGCCGATCGACGATCGCTTCGGCGACGGAGAAATTCGTGTCAGGCTCCACGAAAGCGTCACCGGGCACGATGTGTACTTAGTCCAATCGCTGAGCAATCCCCGCGAGGATGCAACGGTGAACGAAAACTACCTTGCGTTTCTGATCGCCGCCCGAGCGCTTCGTGAGCATGGGGCGCGCTATATTACCGGCATTGTTCCCTATTTGGCCTATGCCCGACAAGATAAACCAACCCTTTTCCGACGGGAACCGGTGACGGCGAGTCTCATGGCCGAGTTGACGCGTACGGCGGGAATCGACAGGCTTATCACATGGCACCCTCACTGTCGCCAAATTCAAGGTTTTTACGGGGCGGCACAAGTCAATTTGTTGGAGCCCTTTACCTTCTTTTCGAACGCCTTCGCTCAATTAAAAGACAGGGATGACGTCGTAGTTGTAGCGCCTGATGCGGGGGCCTCGAAACTGGTGACCCGGGTTAGCCGGCGGCTCCATATCGGCAGCGCTCTCGCCGCGAAGCACCGCCCGCGAAGCGAGCAAGTGTCGTCGACAAGACTAATCGGCGATTTGCGGGCAAAAAGGTGCGCGATAGTTCTTGACGATATTCTCGCCGGCGGCGGCACTATTCGGGCGGTCGTGGACAGAATTGCGGCGCAAAGCAATATAGAAGAGATTAGAAT
>WJJU01000519.1 GCA_014729595.1 Chitinivibrionales bacterium | reverse complement strand
CTATTATGCGGACGGGATGTTCAGGTTGGAATTCGAATACATCGGGAAAGCCCAAAATATTTACAATGAGCCCGTCTCACACAACGGCGACATTATGCGTCAAATCGAACACGATGTCGTAATGCCGATTAACATCACCGGAGATGAATTAACTTACGATACCAAGACCGCTACGGATCTCTTGGGCGTACTGGTCGATTTCGGCGCCGCGCTCACACACGACGACACCGCCGAGATTGAACGTTCAATCGGCAATATTGATACGGCTTTCCAGACCGTACTTGCCGCGCAAACAAAGAACGGCGCCCGTATAAACCGCTTTGAGGCGACCAGAGACCGAAACGAGAGCCAATCTTCCGAAGCGACCCGGTTGCAGGCGGAACTGGAAGACGCCGAATTCGCCGAGACCGTCAGTAAATTCCAACTCGCCCAAACCGTCTACAACGCCGCCCTCAAATCGGCCGCACGCGTCATCCAACCTTCATTGGCAGATTATCTCTAGCCGGCGGCAAAAACTACCATATTGACATAAACGATTCACCGCCGCATTGCCCATAGAACAACGCAAACGTCTAACAATGGTGTGGCACGCGTTTTGCAAAAACAGGAAATTGACAGGGAAGAGGGATATGGTCAGGACGACCGGAGAGAGCAGCCAGGCTTCAGTATCGGCTGCATGGAGGCACACGTCAGTATAAGGAGGATACCATGCCTCGGATCAACCACAATGTCCCGGCAATGATTACCGGGGGCGCGCTGAGGAAAGCGGGCCGGCAGGTTGAGAAGTCATTAGAAAAGCTCTCGACCGGTCTCCGTATCAATCGAGCCGCCGACGACGCGGCGGGGCTCAGTGTATCGGAACAGCTTCGCACTCAAGTACGCGGGCTGTCCATGGGTAATCGCAACATTCAAGACGGCATGTCGCTGCTCAACATTGCCGAAGGTGCGTTGATAGAAATCGAAGATATGCTGCAACGCATCCGTGAATTGGCCATCCAGGCGGCCAACGACACATTGACATCTACCGAACGTAACTACATTCAAACGGAAATAGACCAGCTTAAGACCGAAATCGATCGTATTGCCAACGGTACGCAATACAACAGCCAAAAACTTCTAAACGGCACCGAAGTCTGGTCGACGGGCGGCATAATACACGTGGGGCCGAACGACAACAGTGCGGGCTATAACGAGGACGTCGTCATTGTAACGATTGGCGGTGTGACCACCGGCAGCATGCAAATCGACGGCGCCCAAGCGCAAGTAATATCACAGACCGATGCTACCAATGCCATTTCGCAGCTCGATCTTGCTCTTTATTCGGTCAACACGCTTCGCGCCGACCTTGGTGCTCAGTTCAATCGGTTGGAGCATGCCCTCAATAACCAGGAAAGCCAAGAGCAGAATATGCAGGCGGCGGAATCGGTTATTCGTGACGCCGACTTTGCCCTCGAAACGACTAAATTCACGCGCAACCAAATTCTGCAGCAGTCATCGACCGCCATGCTGTCCCAAGCAAACATGGTACCGCAGAATGTGTTGAGCTTACTGCAGGGGTAACACCATAGTGCGGGGCGCGAGCCGCGCGGAGCCCACCCTCGCTTTTATGCTCCGTGCGGCACGTGATGTTTAAAATAACCAAAAATTCTTGCTCTTCGTTCGGGTCATTAACGATATTGCTTGTGAAGTGAGATTCACAGCCTTTGTGGAGCTTTGATTGTATGGGTGATTTTTTCAAGGATCTCGTCTACGCACCCGATGATGTCGTCACATTCCCCGGCGGCATTCCGGGTTTCGAAGACAACAAAAATTACGTACTCGTTCAAATACCCGAGTATGTCCCTTTTGAATGGCTGGTGTGCGTAGACGGAACACGGTTACGGTTTGCCTTAATCAACCCCCTACTCTTTCGTCCGGACTACTCGCCCAACATCACCAAAGAGCAACTAAGCGAGCTGAAAATCGAGAAAGCCGAGGACGTACTGCTGTATGCGATCGTCACGATACGTGAAGACGCCGCGCAATCGACGGCCAACCTGATCGGGCCTATTGTAATAAACAGGAGTCGTAAGCTGGGCAAACAGATCATTATTGAAGATGATCGGTACTCGACACAGGAAAAAATCCTCGGGAAGAGCTGAAGCATGCTTGTACTAACCAGAAAAATTGGCGAGTCAATCCGTATCGGTGACGATGTTATCGTGAAGATAGTCGACCTGGACAATCGACAGGTAAAAATCGGTATACAGGCCCCGCGAAGCGTTGCGGTCAATCGTGAAGAGGTTTATGAGCGCATTCAAAAGGAAAACCTCGCCGCTTCGACATCAAAGGACCAAGCCGTCAAAAACATCGCCGACGTCCTTCGCCACCGCAAAAAGTAGATCGAAAAAAGTGACCAATCGGGAGGCATATTTTTCCTCCCGCCCCCCCCGTTCTCCACCAGTGCAAACCTTGCCTTTTCCCTTCACTAAGAGATCGCCGATTTACTCCTCCGCCTCTTCCGCTCTAAGTACGAGCTTCCATTGACGCGTACACCTCTTTCCCCCGCCCCGCCTCACGCTTGAATACCGAGGAACTTTTTACAATAAGGTTTATATGGCGCCATATTTGCTTACATTTCCGATTTGAGATAAATCGAGGTTTTTTTGCTCAAGCCGTGTCATACTACTAAGGAGTTGGTTCATGCATGCACATGCGATCAGCCGATTGATCGAACGCTACGGCGCCGGAGGCCGTCTTCGCTCCCTCCGCAAACGCCTGGACGCCGGATGTATTACCGATGCTCAGCATGCACTAAGTGCCGCGAACGCCTACCTGGCGGCACACCTTCCCGCTCGTGCCGCGGCAATTCTAAGCACGGCCAAAATCGATCGTTTGTGCACCGAAGAGCTATGCCGCTTCGACCTCATGCGCAAGCGGATACGTATGTACCCTCCTCGTCGCCGACCAACCTGTACATTGACCATGATCGTAAAAAATGAAGAGGCAAATCTTCCGGCGGCGCTCGAATCGGTCGACGATATCTTTGACGAGATCGTAATATGCGATACGGGCTCAACCGACCGCACTCCCGAAATCGCACGACGATACGCCGTGCGCCTCATTCACGAGCCGTGGTGTGATAATTTCAGTGTCCCGCGCAACCGTGCAATCGATGAAAGTACGAGTGATTGGATATTTTGGATGGATGCCGACGACCGGTTGGAGCCCGAATCCGCCCAACGGTTGCGTCGTCTCTGGGAAACCGCACCGCCTCAAGCCGCGGCCGTATGCCTCGTAAACAGTATCGAGGGAAGACCGCCATTCGAACTCATTCAGGTTCGCCTTTTTCCGCGTCGTGAGGGCTTGCGGTTCCAAAGGCGTATTCACGAACAGATCATGTTCAGCGCTCAATCATTGGGAATCCCCTTTTCGCGACACGAACGGATCCGGGTCACCCACCGGGGCTACAGCGATCCGGAAACGCATCGGTTTAAAGCACACCGCAACCTTCCCTTGATCGAACAAGAACTTGCGCGCTCCCCCACCGACCCATCGCTGCTGTTAAGTCTCGCCGATACACAGGCCGTACTCGGTGACCGCGCCGCATCCCAAAAAACGTATCATTCAATCATCGACAACGAAGAAATTCATCGTACCAACACGGATGTCTTCGTTCAAGCACACATCAACTTGGCCCTCATGCACCTGCGGGAAAACGATCGTTGTCAAGCGGAACACCACTTCTACGGCGCCTTGCATACCGATCCCGCGCGCACAGAGGCATGGTATCATTTGGGCGTGATAGCACAACAAAAGGGAAACGAACCCGAAGCGTTGGGCTTCTTTGTCAAAAGTGCGCGTTCCGCTCCCCCGCTTCGCATGACCGCGGTTAACAATCAGGCTATTCGTCTCGAAGCCGTCGTTCGAATCGCACGGCTCCTTTTAAAACACCACCGCTACAACGAAGCCGAAAAAGTGCTTCGTCAAGCTATCCGCCTCTATCCGGGTGCTTATCATCTTTTTTCCATGCTGGGAAGTCTCTTCGTCGACACGATGCGCTTGCGCGAAGCGACAACGTGGTTCATGCATTCACTCACCCTTTATCCATACGGCAATAGGCCGGCATGCGAAGGCATGGCGCGCATTTACGAGCTTCTGGGTGATATGGAGCGCGCGGAAGAATATCGCCGGCGTGTGAACGGGGAACCGCTTGCGGTCTCTTAGCGTCCCCAACACAATGAGCCGTCATTCATGCCGCACATCCAAGTACTCAGATTCACGCCAACCGCGACGGCACTGCAACATCGATGGGGTACGGTCATCTGAGCAAGCGGTCGCCGGTGTTTAGGAATGCATATATGGTGGCTTTCTCATCTTGCTTCGCCGCGCCGGACAGCCCGGAAAGCTATTTTTAGAGGCTTGGCTCGAGGATTTGTCTACGACTACGCTAAACGATTAGGAGTACTATGAGTGCCGCGACTCCGCTTCTTGCTCTCACCATGGGAGATCCCGCCGGCGTTGGTCCGACGATAGCCGTCAAAGCTTTGGCCGGTCCCGGATCGCCGGTTGCTTGCCGGGTGTTTGTAGTCGGCAATCCCGCGGTAATGGAGCGGGCTCGTTCACGCATCGGCGTTACCACACCCATACATGTCATGAAATCACCCGAAGATCTTGTACCGACCGCGATTAATGTCTTGCCTGTCGGCACACTTCCCGACCAGCCGCCCATAGGACGCGTAGACGCCGCTTGCGGTCGCGCCTCGTTCGATTACATTATCACAGCGATCGACCTAACGCTTTCCCACGCGGTCGATGGGATCGTCACAAACCCGATAAACAAAGAAGCCTTACGAGCCGCCGGTCTCAATTATCCCGGCCATACCGAAATTCTCGCCGAAAAAACCGGGACGCACGAATACACGATGATGTTCGTACTCGGCGGGGTTGCGGTCGTACATGTCACAACCCACTGCTCGCTTAGAAAAGCAATCGACCTTGTCGATCGCGCCCGTGTTCTGGCAAATATCCGCCTTTTGGACGGCGCTTTGCGGGATATGGGCCACGAACACCCCCGAAT
>WJJU01000518.1 GCA_014729595.1 Chitinivibrionales bacterium | reverse complement strand
GGTTTCAATAAGGGGTTAGGGGGCTCGATGCACGCCTTTTTCCCGCCGTTCGGCATTTACCCAAACAACGCGATTGTCGGTGGATCGGCCGACATCACGGTCGGCGCCGCTCTTTACAAGAAGTGTAATCGTAAGCCGGGGGTTGTCGTGTGTAATATCGGCGACGGCTCCATGGGGTGCGGGCCCGTGTGGGAAGCACTTTGTTTGGCGACCATGGATCAGTACAAACAACTGTGGGAAGGGGAGTATCAAGGAGGCCTTCCGCTCATCTTCAATTTTATGAACAATCACTACGGCATGGGCGGGCAGACCGACGGTGAAACTATGGGCTATGACATGCTTGCCCGCATCGGCGCCGGTGTCAACCCCGAGCAAATGCATGCCGAACGAATCGACGGTTACGACCCGTTGGCGGTTATCGATGCGTTCCAGCGCAAGAAAAAGATTTTGCGCGAGGAGGACGGGCCGTGCCTGCTCGATACGGTCACTTATCGATTTTCGGGCCATTCTCCCTCCGACGCTTCTTCGTACCGCGAAAAGGATGAAATCGCAGAATGGCGGAAGCACGATTCGATCGACGATTTTGGTGACAAGCTGCTGGGTGAAAAGGTGTGCGACAAGGATGCACTCGACGCGATTCGCGAAAACGTGCAACAGTTGGTGCGTCGAACGGTTGAATTGGCGATCGACGACTCCGTTTCGCCGCGAATGGATCCCGTGCGCGAGCCCGATGTGATCGGCGGGGTAATGTTCTCGAACCGCAAAGTGGAAAAAATGGCTGACGGGCAACCCGAATTGCGCATAGCAAAAGAGGAAAACCCTCGTGTCAAGCAGATCGCCCGACGAAGCAGGCGGGGGATCGACGACCAGGGCAAACCTCTTCCCAAAGGTAAGGCGGTGCAGTTTCGCGACGCTGTTTTTGAGGCCGTGCACGATGCATTTTGCACCGATCCGACCTTAATTGCCTATGGTGAAGAAAATCGGGACTGGGGCGGCGCCTTTGCCGTGTATCGTGGTCTCACCGAAGCGCTTCCGTATCATCGCTTGTTCAACAGCCCTATTTCCGAAGGTGCAATTGTCGGGTCGGCCACCGGTTACGGTATGTGCGGCGGTCGAGTAATAGCCGAGCTGATGTATTGCGATTTTCTGGGTCGGGCGGGAGACGAGGTTTTCAACCAACTCGCCAAGTGGCAAGCAATGAGCGCGGGCGTGCTCTCCATGCCTGTGACGTTGCGGGTGTCGGTCGGTTCGAAATACGGAGCCCAGCACTCACAAGACTGGACCAGTCTGTGCGCCCATGTGCCGGGTCTGAAGGTGGTCTTTCCGGCTACGCCGTACGATGCCAAAGGGCTGATGAACTCCGCGCTTCGTGGTACCGACCCGGTGGTCTTTTTTGAATCACAGCGGACGTACGATTTTGGAGAACTGTTCAGAGCCGAGGGGGTGCCCGAAGGGTTCTACGAAGTACCTATCGGCGAGCCGGATGTGAAGCGCGTGGGTAAAGATATCACAATCATAACCATCGGTCATACCCTTTACACCGCAGTGAAAGCCGCCGATACATTGCGCGACGCTTATGGAATGCATGCGGAACTGATGGACCTTCGTACACTCACGCCGCTCAATTACGAACCGATTCTTGAGTCGGTGCGTAAGACGGGCCGGGTGGTGCTTGCGAGCGATGCCTGTCAGCGAGGATCATATCTCAACGATGTCGCTCAGACTATCGGCGAGTTGGCGTTTGACGATCTTGATGCGCCACCGGTGGTCATTGGGTCGCGCAATTGGATTACGCCCGCCCACGAGCTGGAGAAGTACTTTTTCCCGCAACCGTCATGGATAATCGATGCGATCCACGAGAAGATTGTGCCGCTTGCGGGCCATGCGGTGCAAAATAATTACACCGACCTTGAAAGACTTCGTTTGAGCAAACTCGGCATATAGCGCACGTCGTTACACAAGCGTTCGAAAGGCTCATCCTTTGCCTCCAAAGGGTGAGCCTTTCGCTTTGTGCCTATTGCAAAACTTCATTTCACCCGCGACGGGCGGCGGAGGGCGGTCGAGACGTTGTGCACCTTGGCCATATCACCGAAGATATACGCCGCGGGACGTGTCTCGCTTCCCCTCCTTTTTGCTTTCTCTCCGCTGGCGAAGCTGGTTTTGGGTCAGGTTCTTGGTGTGCCGGGTATGTTACACCCGCAGGGAATGGGGGCGACCCGAAAAGCCATTGAAACTGTTCGGAAAGTGCGCGGCGAAATGAAACCTGCGAAGCACCCCACGGGTATGTATATTAACACCTAAACCCCTCGGATATAGCTCTGATCAAAACGGGGAGCGGGCTGAGACTCATGGGTGCAGAAGCATACGATATTGTCGTTATTGGCGCCGGGCCGGCGGGATTGTGTGCGGCACGGCATCTCTTGTCACGTTCTTCGCGTCCTTCGGTATTGTTACTCGACAAAACCGAGCCGTGGCGCGAGCCGGTAGCGTGTGCGGAAGGTGTCGGGCGTCTGAGCTTGCTTGAAACCATTCACCCCGAAGACTCATGGATTCGCTTGGTGGTGGATACGGCGGTGTTTCATTCCCCCGACGGTACGGTGGTAACCTACCACGATGCGAATAAGGGCTACATCATCAATCGGGCGCTTATGCACCGCGATCTGGCTCTTTGGTGCGAAGAACATGGGGCCGTGAACCGTTTTGGAAATGGGGTAACGGAGGTTAGTTTGCCCGACCGCGCCGGCCGGCGCAGGGTTACACTCGAGGATGGATCGAGCGTTCGAAGTGGGTTGGTAATCGACGCCTCGGGGCCCTTGTCACGACTTGGCGGTACCGAGGGAATCGATTGGAAAGCCGATGATCTCGAGCCGGCGCTGTTCGCTCATGTCGAGGGAGTTGATTTGAAAACCTCGGCGGTCCACATATACGTAGGCAAAGAGACGGCGCCGGGTGGATATGCCTGGGCGTTTCCTCGAGACGAGAAAAGCTTCAATGTGGGTATCGTTATCGGTAGCGCGTACAAGGGCAAAGTCAATATTCGTCGTCTTCTGGACAAATTTCTCGCCAATACGTTCGGTGCTCTTAAGGTACGCGGCATGTACGCCGGTTCAATCCCCTGTACTTCGGCTAATAAGAGGACTACGGCGATTCCCGGCTTGATACGGGCCGGTGACGCCGCCGGGACGGTCAACCCCGTTTCGCGTGCCGGCATTGCGGAAGCCATGCTGTCCGGCGTCGCCGCCGGCCGGAGTGCATTGGCGATGCTGGGTACCGCTACAGACCGGGAACGTGCACGCATTTGCGCTCGCCACGAAAAAGATTGGGCGCAACGAAGAGGTAAGCGCCACCGCAAGCTCGCCAAAGTCAAGGGGGCGCTGGTGCGAGTCCCCGACGCCGACTATAACAGAGCCGCACATGCACTAAGCGGCATTTCTCAAGACGAACTCACCATGTCCCGTATTTTTACCGCGGCCCTGGGTCGATTTCCGCGGCTGGCGTGGGCGATGCGGCATTTGATGTGAGCCGGCGCTTTTTTTATATCTTATCCAAATCGATATCCGCAAGGCGATCATAGAACTTAACAAAATCATATTTGTCGGGATCGTCGTCGGGAAGCGTCGTTAATTTCATCGCATCGGCCGGATGGATGTTCAGCAT
>WJJU01000517.1 GCA_014729595.1 Chitinivibrionales bacterium | reverse complement strand
TATCATGTCTGAGCCAAAGAGCATCTTGCCGGAAAAAAGAAAATCAGCAAATAGAAGAATGACCAAAGCCGCCATTAAAAACAGATAAAAATGATGCTTCTCAAGAAGTTTTCTCACGCGTATTGTCGATTTAACCTCTTTCGATCGTGAGGACGCCGGTCTATTTCCTTTGACAGATTTTGTATGTGCTTCAGCCAAAATATTCTCCTATATACACGATTGTATAGAAAAGTCAAAACAATAATCGAGCGGGAAAGCCCTAATTCCAACACTCAAGCTGCAACAGTTGAAAATGAATGCACCCAAACCTTAACTTTACCATACACCCTCTGAAAGCATTGGAAATGCAATCCCTGACATTCTTCGTTTTTGCCCCAAAGGAATATATTCCACGATATTAGCATTTACCCAGTATTTTATGGTGAGAAAGGGATTATTTATAGCATTAATTGAGCGCAAGCGCTCCCGTAGGCGGCCGCTGTTGTTGTTTGCTGTCTCCTATTACAAAACTTCACCAATACCCTCTCGAGTCGAGTAAGCGATTGGCATCATAAGGGTCGCCTGAGATGTGAAGAACCTATTTTGAGATCTATGCCTCAGCCGATAAGAACACAAAATATGATCAGCGTCCTCTTGACGGCAATCATTTCCGCGGGCATCCTCGTAGGATGCGGTGAAGATGACCCTTACACCGATCAGGCCGCAGACACATCCGGACATATTCAAGAGACGCCGGTTTCGCCTCCCCCGGACTCCACCACCTATGATTCCCTCACCAATCACATTCTCAACCTACAATCCGCCGTAGTAGCCGATCAAGGGGACCCAAATCAAGTGGCGCAACTGCTCATAGCCTCTTTCGACACCTTGCAAGGCACCCTGTTGACGGTCGGTACGGGTGTACGTAATCCTGCGTATCCGGAGGGTGCTCAAAATGAGGGCCAACGAATAGAAGCTCGCCGGCGAGCCGGGCATTGGGCCATGTTTCTCAAAGCCTGGCGAAAGGGAAAACGACTACCCGTCAGTCATCCGATAGACGGCAAAATCATTTACAGCAAAGCCCTTCATGAACGAAGGCGAGGCGATACCCTTTACCTTTTAATGCAAACACCGCATGGAAGCATCATTTTGAATTTGCCCGATTGAGCGAACCTATTCATAACAATCCACCCAACACGATGTTATCTATTAAACGAGTCCGGGAGGTAACCGTACGGCACGCTACCGCGACAAGAACGGTTGAATCGAGATAATCAACCGGATTCAGAGTACGGGTATCAACAATGGATGTGTACTCGACTTTAAAAGCTTTTGTTCTCTCGTAGACACTCCTAAGCGCACCCAACAACACCAACGCCGAACGCTCCCCCCCTTCGTAGAGAGCGGTAACCCGCGAAAGCCCCGCATGAATAAGCGGAACCGCCCGACGCTCATCAGCCGTTAGATACGCATTGCGCGAGCTAAGCGCCAGTCCGTCATCTTCCCGAACAGTCGGTCTGACCACTAACCGAACCGGCACATTGAGATCCGCAACCATTCGCTTTATTACCAGCACTTGCTGAGCATCTTTTTGGCCAAAAATCGCCGCATCCGGCCCTACGGCGTTAAAGAGCTTCGTGACAACCGTAGTAACCCCCTCAAAATGCTCCGGTCGCGAGGCTCCTTCCAGCTTTTGCGTGATGTTTTTGACGATAACCGAGGTCTGATAATCTTTCGGGTACATGTTTTTTGCTTCTGGCGCGAAAATAATGTCGCAGCCATGACGCTCCGCGACCGCGCAGTCCCGCGCAAAAGGACGAGGATAGCACTCAAAGTCTTCGCCGAGACCAAATTGGGTGGGGTTCACAAAAATACTCACGACCGCATAATCACATTGTTGCCGAGCCGCGGTAAGAAGCGAAAGATGGCCTTTGTGCAGGGCTCCCATAGTCGGAACAAGCGCGATCGTTTTTCCACCGCTTCGCAATGTGCGACCAAGCTCCCGCATTGCATCCACATCTCGAATGATTTTCATCGGTCCTCGAATTTTTTGTCACCATTTTTTCCGCCGCTACCACTCCCCAACGGATGATAATAATTGGTACCGGCCCTGGTTTGGCATATCTGTTCTACAATTTCTTCAAAATCGCTTCGATTATTCACAAAATCGATATCATTCGTATTGATAATAAGCAAAGGCGTACGGGTATAGTGGAAGAAAAAATGGTTGTAGGCTTGGCTCAGCGTCTCAATGTAACGCCGATCCATATTGTGCTCGAAAGATCTGCTTCGCTTTTCAATCCGTTCAAGAAGAACGTCCGTCGACGCTTGGAGGTACACGACAAAATCAGGACTCGGTATTTCCCGCTCTAAAAGCCCGGCAATTGTGTTATACAACGCCAGCTCGTTCTCATCGAGGTTCACCGTCGCAAAAATCCGGTCTTTTGCGAACATGTAGTCAGACACGGTACAGGCATGAAAAAGGTCCTGCTGAACCGATGTTTCAGTGAGCTGACGATACCGCGAGAGCAAAAACCAGAGCTGCGTCTGGAATGCCAGAGAACTTCGATCTTGGTAGAAATCGGAAAGAAAAGGGTTTTCTTCGGCATACTCGAGCACTATTCTTGCATTGAATTCTTCAGCAAGAAGCTGACTCAACGTGGTTTTGCCAACGCCGATGACACCTTCGATACAGAGATAGGTTACATTTTCAGGCAGTCGTAATCGTTTTTTTTTCATTGTGGTGCGCGAGCGTCGTTCCTACCTTGTTCTGAATAGTATTTCTTGATCGGCGACATCTTGAGGCATCGCTGCAAGTAACTCTTCAAATGTACGTTCAACCATTGGATGGCGCATCCGGGGCGCGACTTCCGCAAGCCCTTCAAGACAAAAGCGTCGCTGCAAAATCGCCGGATGCGGAACTTGCAATCGTTCTTCTGAGATTATCAGATCATTAAACAAAAGGATATCAATGTCGGCGGTTCGCGGCTTCAGCAACCCTTTATGCGTCCGCCCCAACTCACGCTCAATACGGAAGCATTGCTCCAGCAGCTCCAACGGCGTGCCGTTGTATTCCCCGAGAACAATGCAGTTGAGATACCATCCGTGACCAGATGGAACGCCTAATGGAGAAGTTTCCATAAGCCGCGAGTGCTTCCCGGGCGCATCAAGGATTGCCCCTACATGCTCCAACATGAGACGCATCCACTTCTCGCGCTCACCAACATTGGTACCCAAGCTCAACACCACTTCCGCCATAAGTAAAAATAC
>WJJU01000516.1 GCA_014729595.1 Chitinivibrionales bacterium | reverse complement strand
TACCCATAAAAAAGACCGGCGCCAAGGTCGAAATGAACATTCCCCGCCTCAAAATCCCCTAGCAGAGGAATCGTAGTTTTGACCCGTCGACGTCCCCATCGCGCGTGAATCCTATCGAACCCGACGGCCGCTTCGAACTTCAATCGATCGTTAGGAGCCACTCTAAATCGCGCGGTATGTCGAGCGGGCATTGTAGTAGAAGGGCTGCGCGACGAAAAGGAGGCGGCACCGACGTGAGGAAGCCCTCCGGTTTTGAACGACAGGATAGGGCCGAACGGAACAAGTGAAGGATAATCCATATAAAAGGTATCAATCAGGGGGGCGGTCCAAGGCTCGTACGGTGCCAAGTCCTTCGAAGAAACCGGTAGATCTCCGGGGAGCCAAGGGAAGACATCGCGAAGCAGATACAATTCACCTTGAGGGACAACAACCGGTTCGTCATAATACTGTGCGATCCGTGTCCAGAGCGTGGTATCCAGCTCCCCCGCCGCCAACAGCTCCGCGGCTTCGCGGGAATTATTCGGTAGCCGACCGCCGTCAAAGCTAAAACCATGGACCCGAGGGGACACGAAGATCATCACCGTCAGCGAGAGAACGTATACTTGGCGCCGGAGCGCGAGTGAAAAGGTAAGTTTGCCCATGATGTGCGCAGGCTGTGTGGTTGGGTTTAAATGGCTAAGAACCTTGCCATACTTGGATGACTCAAGAAAATAGAAAACGGTGAGCGGGGAAATGCCCGAAAAATTCATTCAAGAAGCCATACCATTCAGGCACTATGCCCGGCCGGATTACTATTTTCATTGCGAAGGGCCAATAGCCGTGCCCTTCGTCATTACACATAATGCACAAAACGGGGAGTCGTTCGGCGTTGTGACCCACAAACGAACAAATTACCATACCCCCCTCGGTGTCCGACATGGCGCTTTTCGACATTGCCGAATCGAGGCGGTACTGTTCTTTTTGGTACTTCTCATGGTCGACGCATGGGCGAGAGGGCACGAGATCGCATTGGTACTCAGTGGGGGCGGCTCGCGCGGAATCGCCCAAATTGGTGTATTGAAAGCGTTCGAAGAAGAAAAGGTGAAACCCGATCGGATTGTCTGCACCAGTATGGGTGCGATCATCGGCAGCCTGTACGCGGTCGGGTTCTCGGCGGATGAACTCGAGCAATTGGCCAAAACGGTTGATCTGGACAATGTCTTTGCCGACGAAGCGCCGCGTCGGTATCAACAGGTAAGCAAAAAGCATGAGCCGACCAACTACCTTCTGGAAATGCGGTTTGGTGATGATCTGAAGCCGTTGCTGCCTCAGTCCATTTCGCACGGACAGATTGTTTACGATCTTTTAGTTCCGCGTCTCACCGCGCCGGCGTACCATGCCGGTATGGATTTCTCGGCGTTGCCCATTGAACTCCGCATTATTGGAACGGATATTGTAACCGGCACGGGGGTTGTCTTCTCGAACGGGAACTTGGCACAAGCGGTGCGCGCCTCCTGCGGCGTTCCCCTCGCCTTCTCACCCACCGCCGTTGAAGACAAACTCGTTCTGGACGGAGGGTTGACCGCCAACATACCCACGAGAGTGGCGGTGGCTGAAAGTGCGGATTTGGTGATTGCCGTTGATGTAACTTCTCCGCTGTGGGAGCGCCCGTATCTTGACAATCCCATACGAATCGCGGACCAAGTGATCAATATCGGTATGAATCGCCTTAAAAAAGAACAGCGGGAACTCGCCGACATCATCATCGAGCCGAATCTGGTCGGCTTCCGCAACACCGATTTTCATAATATAGACGCTCTTATTGAAAGGGGCTATATAGCCGCCAAAAAACGCCTTCCGGAAATTAAAAGACGGATTGAGGGGTTGCAGACTCATGCCGGCGCCGACTCGGCGTACTCTTCGGTGTCGCTTCCTCTTCGTTGGGGCATAGTGCCGCCCCCACTGGGAGGTGCACTCGATAGTCTAAGCCGAATTTTGACCGAACAATTCGGCACGGCAATACCACCCGATACGCTCGGTCCACTACTTAGAATGCTTCTTGATACCCACGGATATGCTTTCGGCCGCATCACCATTGTAGAGAATCATCCCTCGGGCGCCCGTATAGCGCTTGATCCCGGAATAATCAATGAAGTTTTAATCCACGGCAATCTTCAGACATCCGCTCGGCTGATAAAAACAACGAGCGGACTCCATAAAGGCCGCCTTCTTCGGGCGGGACTCATAGAAGAGGCGATGCGGTCGCTCAATGGGACGGGACTCTTCGCCACGGTAAACATAGACGTGGACACATCGCGAATCGTGCATATTCGGGTGAAGGAAAAGCCGTATTGGCGCATGCGCTTCGGGCTTCGATACGACCGGTTTCACCTCGGGGAGGGATATATTCAACCCGGCTATGAAAACCTGTTCGGCACCGGTGTAAATGCTCAGCTTCACCTTCAATTCGGACTTCGAAGAGAGAAATACGCGCTTGAGATTCATGGAAGTCCGCTCTTCACCTCGAATTGGGCGAGTAGTATCAGGACTCAAGCCTACCTCTCCAAAGAACGGATTATTATCCGCAAGGAAAGTCCTCGAATCGAGACTGTTGTCGACACGGTCGATTCGTCCCTCATTGAGGTACCCAAAGGGTTTTGGATCGACTATCAAGAAACGGAAGTGCAGAAGCGCGGGGTAATGCTGAAGGTTGGCACCGAAGTCGGACGTGTCGCCATGCTCAACATCGGGCTTCGGTTCGAGAAATACGAGGTGGGCGAATCCGAAAAAAGCCCGTTCGACGATCCTTTGGGGCAGGCGTTCGCCGGCGGAATTCGTTATCTGATGGTAGGACTGACTGTCGACGATTTAGATCGCTATCCCTTTCCGCTCAATGGGCATAAGCACTATATTACCATGGGTGGCGCAAGTGACGCGGTGGGGGGTACTGAGAACTTCATAACGCTTCGTGGAAGTCTGGGACGTTACTTCACCGTCGGGGGGCGACACACGTTTTTCCCTCAGATACGGTTTGCCTGGGCGGATAAGGCGCTTCCAAACGTGGAGCGGGTTTTTCTGGGAGGCGCCATTTCCGAAGAGAAATACCGCGATATCGGCGTATTTGACTACTCGCCGTTTATGGGGCTTCGGCCGCGTTCATTGGCGGGCGACAACATGCTCGTTTTCCACGGCGAGTACCGTCTTGCTTTGGGTGAAGAATTGTACGCTTCGGCCGCGCTCGACTGGGGGTATACATGGTATCACCCGGATTTTTCGTTTGCCGGAGCTACCGCACGGGATTTCATTGATAACGCCCCACTTGGTCTGGGCCTTGGCTTCGCGTACCAGTCCTTGATCGGTCCCATTCGACTGTCGTGGGGTCGACTTCTTCGCACGAGCGATTCGTTTAGAGATCAAACCAGCATAGAAGAAAACAATATTATCTATTTTTCTATTGGACACGACTTCTGATTGCGGTGTTCCTTCGTACCTAATCCCCCGAGCCGGTGATCTGGAAGATGAGAATAAACATTGCCCTTAAACTGTTCTTTGGCTTTCTCATAATCATCTTCCTCAATGTATTCTTTTTCGCCATCGTTTCCCGATTATCGGACCTCAATACGATCGCCAATATTCTCAAGCGGCAAAACATAGTCAGAAACCACTTTATCCGGACCGCCAATCTCCATCGACGGCGCGCAACCAGCCGCTACGTTTACGACAAACTTCAAAAGCCGGAATCAGCCGCCATATTTCAGCAGCGAAGCGAATTGGTCTTACAATCGATCGACTCGGTGTTGTTGCAGCTCGACACCATTCTCGCGCTCGATTCATCGGTAACGATTCGTTCCGGCTCGAACGAGGGACTTAAGGAACTCGTCGACGCCGTTAAATACAAGGTGCGCAAGAGCAATAGTTTGTACACTACGACATTCAATGAGTTGGTAAAATTTACGCAAACCGGGTCAGGCGAGGAGGCCCACATGCGTCGGGAGGCGGCCGACGAGGTGTTAGATACGGCCGACACGTCACTTCAGGAAGGACTCGCGCTCACCGATTCGCTAATAAAAGCACAGACCGCTCAGCGGATTAAAGAAATTGAAGCCCGTGTTTCGAACGTTGGTCGTCTAACGCTGGCGATGGTCGCGGGTATTTCGATATTTTCGATCGTATTCGGCCTTCTTTTTTCCCGGCTTATCACCAACTCGCTTCGCAAGCTTAAAGAATCGGCGGCAACAATTGGGAAAGGGAATTTCGATTTTGACCCCCGCGGGTATCCCCAAGACGAAATCGGGGACTTGGCTCAAGCCTTCTCCGATATGGCCCAGGATCTTCAGCGGACACAGGAAGAGCTGGTAAAATCAAAGAGGCTGGCCGCCATTGGTGAGATTGTTGCATCGGTTAACCACGAGATTAACAACCCCCTCATGATAATCTCGGGTAACGCCCAGTTCCTGCAGATGGGTATGGATGATTACCCGCAAGAGATGCGTGACCGCGTGCAGGCGATTCTCGAAGAAACGGAGCGAATATCGCAGGTCACCCGAAAGCTTAGGCGAATAAAAAATCCTATCGTTGAAGATTATACATCGAGCGGCGAACAGATGATTAATCTCGACCAATCTTCACAATGAGCATACGATCAACGATGCATCGAAGTACTGCGGGTTTGGGCAGGATACCGAGCGTTTCCGCGGGATACGGGCGGCGTTCGGCGTTGTCTGCAATTATCGCAGCCGCGCTTGTCGGCTTTTGCCTCTGGGCATGCGCACCACAAGCGGTGCACTATACCCTTGATCGCAAGCTTTCGGTGGAGGCTGATTCCCTCTTTAGGACTGGTAACTACGAGTATGCGATTAGACAATATTCAAAAATTCGTGATGAATTCCCCAAAACCGCAGCCGGTGCAAATGCGCAGTACATGCTTGGGATTATCCATGTGCATTATGATAACCCTTTCGCCGACTACGATGCCGCGCTGCGGGAGTTCAAGCGATTTAAGCGGCTCCACCCCGACGACCGCCGGATCGACAACGCAAAAAATTGGATTCGGATTCTCACCGTCCTCCACGATTTCGCGATGCACTACGAAGGCAACAAGGAAATCCTGACCAAAATCACGGAGCGTCAAACGGCAACCTCACGAAGCTACGCCAATCTTCAGGATGCATACCTTACCTGTGATGCGAAAGTCGATTCATTGCGGAAACGCATTATCGTGCTTGAAGGCAATGTCGTGGCGCTCGAAAAGATCATTACGGAGTTGGAGAAGATTCGATAAAGCGGACTCCGTCCCCGAAAAAGTATATTGTCGTGCACCCCGCAGCTATGCCGGTGAATGC
Source organism: Chitinivibrionales bacterium (assembly GCA_014729595.1). Taxonomy (GTDB): domain Bacteria; phylum Fibrobacterota; class Chitinivibrionia; order Chitinivibrionales; family WJMI01; genus WJJU01. The sequence continues at coordinate 2,992 of WJJU01000516.1, read as the reverse complement.
ACTATGCAACAAATTAAATATCGCAAGCATCTTGCCCCGCCCACTACGGTCGTGGTGAAAGTTGGAAGCCGGATCGTTACACCTGATCGCAATCTAGTGCGAACGCGGCGTATTCATGCGCTGATGGAAGACATTGCATTGCTCAAGAAAGCCGGGGTGAGCGTGGCGTTGGTATCGTCCGGAGCAATCGCGCACGGCATGCTGAAGCTTGGACTCGAAAGCCGCCCCCGCACGATACCTCTGCAGCAGGCATGTGCCGGTATAGGCCAGATCACGCTTATGCACATGTACGAAAATCTGTTTGCCAAGCAGCACATCACGATAGGGCAAGTGCTCTTAACATGGGATGACCTGCGGGAGAAAAAGCGATACCTTAACCTTCGTAACGCACTATTTCAGCTCCTCGCACATAATGCCGTACCGATAATAAATGAGAACGATTCGGTGGGAGTGGAAGAGATTCGTTTCGGCGACAACGATACCTTGGGCGCCCAGGTCGGCTTGCTGCTTGGCGCCGAGCTTTTTGTTAATTTAAGCGACATCAACGGCCTATATGACCGAAACCCGAGAGAGCACTCAGACGCCCGCCATATCCCTCTGGTGGAAAAAATAACGCCCTCGGTCCATCAGTTGGCTAAAAAAGAGGGTAATTCCATAGGGGTCGGCGGGATGGTCACCAAGCTTCGGGCGGCGGACATGGTAACCAGGTCGGGAATGTATGCTTTGATTGGCGACGGTTACCATGGTCGACTTTGCGACGTCCTGAGTTTGGAAACGGCGGGTACGTTGTTTTTGCCTTCCAAGCGCAAAATGAGGTCCCGGCATCGATGGATCGCGTTCACCGGTAAGTCTCATGGGACGCTACAGGTTGACGAGGGAGCGAAGCAGGCACTCTGCAGCAGGGGAAAAAGCCTGCTTTCCGCGGGCATACGGGATGTCGGCGGTACGTTCCGAATCGGTCAGATGGTGGATATACATGACAAAGACGGATATATGATAGCACGCGGCATGGTCAACTATTCATCACATGAGATACGAAAAATCATGGGTCGGCGTAGTAACCAAATCGAAAATCTTTTGGGCCAGAAGGCATTCGACGAGGTTGTACATCGTAACAATATGGTGGTAGTCCGGTGTCCCGTCACATAACGGGCACTGAAGAGTTGTTTAAAGAAGTCATGCCGCTTGCTCGAACAAGCGCTTCTAAGCTCACAGCCTAAAGAACTGAAAGGGAGACTTCTCATGACATCACGTCCGATTGAGCGTACGATCCGCAAGCTCACCGAAGACGCCCGGGAGGCCGCCATGGAGCTGGGAGCCTCCACCGAAGCCCGTACAACCAAGGCGCTTAAAACCATGGCTTCGTTGCTCGATACGCATCGGGCGATGATAAAAAAGGAGAATGGCAAGGACCTACGCTCCGCACGACGCGACGGGCTTTCCGAAGCCATGGTCGACCGACTGACTTTGAGCGACAAAACGATTGCCTCGATGATCAAGGGACTTAAAGAGGTCGCCTCCTTGCCGAGCCCCATCGGAGGGGAATTTGATCATCAAGTTCGTCCCAACGGTCTGAAAATCAGTAAGATACGGGTGCCGATCGGCGTTGTGGGCATTATTTATGAATCGCGGCCGAACGTTACGGTCGATGCCGCGGCGATATGTCTCAAATCACAAAACGCCGTCATTCTTCGCGGCGGGAAAGAGGCTTTTTATTCCAATATGGCTTTGGCCGAGCTGTTCGCCGACGCACTCGAAGCGGCCGGGCTGCCTTCACGCGCCGTACAAATCGTGCCGACCATCGACCGCAAAGCCGTCGAAGTGCTTCTTAGGCAGACCGACACCGTGGATCTGATAATTCCCCGCGGTGGCGAGGGTTTGATACAAATGGTCGTCCAGAAGTCGCTCATTCCGGTGATCAAGCACTACAAGGGAGTTTGTCATGTCTTCGTTTCGCGACATGCCGATATGAAGAAAGCGCTTCCAATCGTTGTCAATGCAAAAGTGCAAAGACCAGGGGTTTGCAATGCGATGGAAACACTTCTGATCGATAAAGAACTTCCTCGTGCCGACCAAAAAGCGCTTATCGATGCGCTTCGGCGCGAAGAGGTTACTCTTTTCGGGGACAGTCACGTGCGGGGATTGGCCAAGGGAATCGATAAAGCCAATGAAGATGACTGGCGAGCGGAATATCTGGATCTCAGGCTGGCCGTAAAAGGAGTTTCGGGTATTGATGAAGCTATCAAGCATATCAACACCTATGGGTCTCATCATACCGATGCGATCATCAGCCGTTCTCGGGCTGAAACGCGGACATTTGTGCAGTTGGTCGACTCATCATCGGTGATGGTAAATGCCAGCACACGATTCTCGGACGGTGGAGAGTACGGCATGGGCTGTGAGATCGGCATTTCAACCGACAAGCTTCATGCCCGTGGTCCGATGGGAGTCGGTGATCTTACGACCTATAAGTGGGTCGTTGTCGGCCGCGGTCAGATTCGTAGCTGAACTCTCCGAAAAAAACGGTCCCGTTACCGGTATCGGTGGTGGAAGTAGTTTGTGAATACAATACCGTGCCCGAATGAACCTTTAGCAGAAAGAAGGAAATAGCAGTGGGATACGAGGAACTTGTTGGAGCCGTGAAGTTCGATGACCGAGGATTGGTATCCGCGATTGCCCAGGACGCCGAAAGCGGCGAGGTCCTGATGCTGGCCTATATGAATCGTGATAGTTTACAAGAGACGTTGGAAAACGGCATTATGGTTTACTGGAGCCGAAGTCGCCAAAAAAGGTGGCTCAAAGGCGAAACCTCGGGTCATGTACAGAAGGTACGTGAGGTATGCATAGATTGCGACGGCGATGCGCTTCTGTTCAAAATTGACCAGACGGGCGGGGCCTGTCACAAGGGATACGTTTCGTGCTTTTTCCGCAAGCGTAGCGGAGATCAGTGGGAAACCGTCGGTCGGAAAATCGAAGAGTAGCATACGGATAT
>WJJU01000047.1 GCA_014729595.1 Chitinivibrionales bacterium | reverse complement strand
GTCCCTGAGTTTGCAGTGGAGCTCTACGACATATCACATCTACCGGACGAGTCGATTCGTGGTGAGATGATGGTGCGGGCGACGCTTATGTTGATGAAACATATTTTTGACCCTCACCTTTTGGAGGAACTTCCACGTATATTAAGTCTATGGCAAGAGGTCGCGACGGCGAAGGGTGCTGTGGATTGTTTGGAGATTATTATCCGGTATCTTGCTGCGACGCTTCCATCAGAAAAGCGAGAAGATTTTTCCCGTGCGGTGGTAAAATCGATTAAGGAGAGCGAGGGTATTATGCCTACGATAGCACAAAAGTGGGTTGAGGAAGGGTTTGAGAAGGGGGTCGAGAAGGGTATCGAGCTGGGTGTCGACAAGGGAAAGATAATCGACAAGCAAGCGGTTCTTATTCATCTGGTCGATCGCAAGTTCGGTATTTCCGAGGCGCAGAAGCAGAAGGTGCTGGGGACGGAGGACGCGGTGAAGCTTGATGCGGCTTTGGATAAGATTTTGTTCGCCGGGTCGGTGGAAGAGGTTTTGGGGTGCCTGTAGGCATGCTGGACAGTTAGCCCCCTTTCGACCTACCACCATTCAACTCCCGTACGCCCCCCACTGAATATTCTCTCGTCGTCGCACGGAACAATCGTTGGGGGTCGCTACCAGCGTTAGTGCCCAAAAAATGAAATCATCGAACTCTAACCCTACTATCACAAAAGGTGCAGGCGATTTTGGGTTATAAAATTTATTTTAGAAATACAAATAGTGCTTGTTCTTTGCATTTTTTATCAAACGTGTACAATTTAGAATGTGCGCGATGAAGTGATAATTCCGTAGAGAGGCAATCAGAGAAATCTGCTTTGCCTGATGTGTAATTGGATAATGCGGATTCAATACGTTGTTCACACTCTAAGGCTATTATTTCGTAGTCCAACAAGTCTTTGATGACGTTGATTAATTCGGATTTTTTAAATTTATATGATAGCTCCAGGACCCAGATAGTTTCAATAAGGGTAATGATGTTCACAAATATGCGATCATTATCTTGAACTGCTTTTTCGAAAAGCTCTCGTGCAATTTTCGATTGCCTTTTGTCGTCATTGACCAAATAGCGTACCAGTACGTTTGTGTCAATTGATATCATTTAGTAGCAGCTTTGCGTCTACGTCTAATTGTTTCGTTCATCTCCTCCACCGTTATTTTTCGCTTGGCTTTATAATGGTACTTGCCAAAGAGATCGCCAAGCTCTTTTTTGGGCGCCTCCAGAATTACTTTCCCGTGTTCAATTTTAAAGGCAATTTTATCCGATGGCTTTACATGGAGGTAATTCCTGATAGATTTAGGAATCGTGGCCTGACCCTTTCGGGTAATGGTTGAAATCGGCATTTTGGTCCTCTGGCGGGATTAGGTAATACCATGTAGTATTAATAATATAGGATACAGTCTTTCAGCCGGGCAACGTAAAATTCAAAACGCTTACCGGCATCGTGATTTTTAATTAGAATCCTGCTCGTTCATAAATTCCACCTATGCATATTCCGACAATGAGGGTCGTGAGTTTCTTATCGAGGATATTCCAGGTAAGGGATTATATTTGTAGGCAAGGAAGACATGCAGCTCAACAATCCACACGATACATTTTTCAAAAAGATTTTGTTCGCAGGGCCGGCGGAAGAGGTTTTGGGGGGCTGTAGTTTTTGCCGTTCTTTCGTGCGCCCCCCACTGAATATTCTCTCGTCGTCGCACAGAACAATCGTGGGGGGGGGCGCTACCAGCGTTAGCGCCCAAAAGAGAAACGTCAACCGGCATGACGATGCGATAGTACCCGCCGCACCCTCTGTGCAATGCCGGAAAAACGGGAACAATTCTCTGGCGAGAGTGGAAGCTAGTTATTCGGCATTGGCCTCAATAAGGCGTTTGGCCACATTTTTGTGCTAATAAGAAGTCCTCTTAGAAGGCGAAAAACAGGGCTCTGATCGAGCGATAAGGGCCTGATTGAGGAGAAAATCAGGCATGAATTGGGCATTGCATCACGTTTGGGGCATTTTCACTGGTCCGACCCCAGCTTGCCTCCGACCCCAGCTTGCCCGCCCCCTTAGCGTTTGCGCCCCTAAAAGAAACATCAGCCAGCATGAGAATGTCAGTAGCACTCACCCCCCCCGCGACGAGTCATTTAGCATTGCCTACCAGGGAGAGAACCAACTATTTTGGGCGTTAGCAATG